>JAKADO010000079.1 GCA_021820485.1 Bacillota bacterium | reverse complement strand
ACCGCGCGCGTGACAAATTTGCGGCCGGTGGCGGGGGCGGCATTGATGGCCATTTCCGCAGAGCTTCCACCGCCCGAGTCCTTGCGAAATGCGCTCCGCCAAGACATGCGCTTCAGTGGTGTGGAGTAAGGCGCTGACAGTCAGGGCACAGACCGTGAACTTCCATTTGATGAAAGTCGATGCGGAACCCGCGATCGTCACTGATGGCTTTCAGGGCCTCTTCCAGGCGACAGTCATAAATATCAATGGTGCGCCCACATTGTCGACAGATAAGATGGTCGTGGTGGCGGGCAAACGGCTCGAGGAGCTCGTAGGCGACGTTTTGATGGTCCTGGAGAACCGGGTGGACCACCTGCAGCTCGGTTAGGGTTTCCATAATGCGATAGAGAGTGGCCGTATTGAGCCCGGACTCCTCGACACGCCCAGCCAGGTCCGGGACGGTGAGAGGCCCTTGGCTCTTTTGCAGAGCACGGAACACCGTCAGGCGGTTTGGCGTGACCCGCATTTGGTGATCGCGGAGAAACTGGATAAATTCTTTTTCTCCCGCTGTGGCCACGGTGTCCCTCCACTCCCTTGTACGCGTCAAATTTCACCTGCATCATATGCCAAAACCGCCATTTTCTCAACCGTGGCTGGCTTGTCGGATGGGGTAGGGAGCGATACCATGGCATTATGAAGAAAGCGATGGTTTGGGGGGCGCTGCTCTTGTCCGGCCTGTTGGCGGGGTGTGGCGCGAAGCATGGGCCTGAGCCCATTTCCCATGGCATGACCCCGGCCCAGGTCCAAAAGAAAGTGCTGGCGCGGATTCACAACTGGCGCTCCATCAGCGAAGACATCACCGAGGTGGCGTATCGGCCGCACGCCACCCGTCAGGTATTTCATGTCCGGTTGCTGAGCCAGTTGAACCCGGCCAGCTTTCGCCTGGACGTCACGCCTAGCGCCGGTCGGCCCTACCAGGTCATCGACAACGGTCTCAACACCATCGTCTACCAAACGGGCGACAAGCATTACTCCGTGCTCACGGCAGAACCGGCCTCATGGACAGAATTTCGTGTCTTGGGCACCAATCTGCCGGGAATCATTGCAAAGAGTCAGGCGGTCGGGGTCACGGTCAAGGCGCATGAGGTTGTCTTGCGCATGATGTCGCCGGTGGCGCCGGGCATTACCGCCAAGACAACCCTGTGGTTTGACTTGTCCACGAATACGCCGTTGCGATGGGAGGCTACCTGGCAGGGCGGCAGCTTGCAGGAAACGCCTTCCCATGTCGTGGTCAACCCATCCATTCCTGCCTCGGCGTTTACATTCAATCCACCAGCCGGAGTCAAGCCGGAGGTGGCGTTGACCGCCCAGGGGACAGAATTGGACCTGGCCCGATCCCAAGTATCCTTCCCCATTGTGCTGCCGCCGAGTTCCAGCATGTTGGTTTTGAATGAAGTCAATGTCGGCAATCAAGGCAGCGCCCGAGTGGTGTTGCTCACATATCAGACCGAGAGCGGTCAGCCAGTGGTCATCACCGAATCCAAGGCCACGACGTTCAAGCCGCCGGCGGGCATGTCGATGGTCACCGAAACGGTTGGCCTCATGACGGTGAAGGTGGGCACGCTGCCATCGGGCGGAGAAATGGCGGCTTTCACCTTGAATAAAACACTAATCGTGGTGGAAGGGCCTACCAACGTTGTGGATTCTCTCGTCAACGGCTGGGGGAATGCAAGCCCGTCGTCGCCATAGCGTTGGCCGACGGACGATTTGACAGAGGGGGATTCACATGAATGGGCCGAGGCCCGGCTGGGGCTTTGCCGCCGGGACATTTGGGGAACTTGTGCAAGGACAAATCGATGATATCCCGTTTTTAATCACCCTCCCCATTGCCTGGGGTACTCGGGCCACCTTTGTCGCGACTGACGGCGACGTTCTGGAAGTCTGGCCGTCACATCGCAAGAAGGCGCTTCAGGCCGCCGAGTTGGCTCTTGATGCCTGGCACAAGCCGCACGGCGGAGTTCTCGTGGTACAATCCACGCTTCCTGTCGGCAAAGGCATGGCCTCCTCTTCGGCAGACATTGTTGCGTCCATTCGCGCAGTGGGCGCGTTTTACGGGCAGCGGTTGTCGCCCGGCCAAATTGCCCAGTGGGCTGCCCAAGTGGAGCCTACCGACGGAATCATGTATCCCAATGTGGTGGCATTTAATCCCTTGACGGGCCAACTGCTGGAGCGGTTTGGACCGATGCCCCCGGCGCTGATTCTCGGTGTGCTGGGTCATGGACGCATCAATACCGAAGACCACCATCGCCACCGCATGCCGTACCGCGCGGATCACCAACAGCGCCTGAAGGAAGCGCTCAAGATTGCCCGACTAGGAATTGAGCAACGGGATGTCGGCTTATTGGGCAAGGCGGGACGAATCTCTGCGGAAGTGGCCTATGAGCGGGAACCTGACGCGGCGCTCTTGGCGTTTCTAGAGTTGGCCGCCCGCGACGATTTGGGGGTCATTATCGGGCACAGTGGAACGGTGCGGGGTCTGCTCTTGCCGTCACCGTCCCCCTATGGCGTGCTGCGGAAGCTGGAGCAGCGGTTGTGGGGGCTGAATGCGGGCCCCGTGCATCGGCTTGCGCTCGGCCATAAGGTCATAGGCCCCATGTCGGGTCAGGGAGCCCGAAGCGGCGTCCCATCCTTGGGGTTACCGTCGGGCTCCCTGACGCACTAGCGGTGTGAGAGAGTCAGTCGACGCTCCATCACGTAGCCGACCGTCGAGCCATAGAGGACCGAAGCAATCAGCCAGGTAACAGGCGCCATGATGCCCATACGCCATAGAAAGGCGCCGGGACCCAGCATGAGGCCATTTTGCACCAAGGGACTGACGCGATCGAAGATGGGAACGCCAATGGCCATAAAGATGGCCCAAGTGGCCACGCCGAACAAGAGTCCGCGCAGCACGGGATTTTCCGATCCAAAGGTCCAGTATTTGTGATACAGCGCAGCCAAGCCGACCCCAATCAGAAACTCGAGAACATACCCTACGATGATGGCGACACTGAGATTCAGTGTGACAAAGCTGCCATCCCAAAGCGCCACGTTCAAACGCGGCCCGTGGATGGTGGGAATGAGATCCATCACCAGCGCGAACAGCACGGTTCCCACAATTCCTGCGATCCAGACGTTTTGATTCTCACGCATGGATTCCACCTCCTTCAGCCCATTCGCCGGATTCCTGCCGGGCCCGGGTAGGACTACAAGAATGTACGTCCCTGAAGGATGGTCCATGTCTGTCCTAAAATGCCAATTACTGCCGGAATTTCATGGGATCTGCCCTGTTTTCGCAGCGTTCCGTCGAAGGGATTGTCCGTGTCGCCGCAGAGCGCTGAGGACGTCGAATCGCGGCGTGAGTTCAGAAAACAAGAGTCCGGGCGGCGGATATCGCCACAATTCGCAAGTAATCGCCATCAAAGGAGGATTTTGGACATCGATCGTCGAATGAGGAATTTCGGCGTTACTGGCGCGCTTTGTTTGTCATTCTCATTTAGCGCCGGATCGGTTAAGGAGGGAACGGTGTGAAACGCGGGGCAGCTATTGCCTTGTCCGCAGGACTTGCGGTGCTGGTTCTTGGCCCAGTCACATACGCAGCCACGCTGCAGCAGCTTCAGCAGCAGGAAGCGCAGGCGCAGGCGCAGTTGGCCGCCGAGGAGCAGCAATATAATCAAACGCAAGGTGCCATCAACCAAACGATGTCGGAAATGAACCAGCTGAATCAGGACATCTCGTCTGCCAAGGCCCAGCTCGGGTCGACGCAGCAACAGATTCAAACCACCAACCAGAACATCGTTACGACCCAGAACCTCTTAAATGCCACCCAAGCGCAACTCACCCAGACGGAGAACCAACTGACGGTGACCACGGCGGATTATAACCGCACCACCGCGCTGTTGGTGGAAACCAAGAAAAATTTGGTCCATGAGACCCAGCTTTTGTCAGGCCAGCTTCAGCTCATCGAAGAGCGCGGAGCGGTCGGGTATTTGGATGTTATTTTGGGGGCTCGGTCGTTTTCCGATTTCATTAGTCGGGCTCAACTGCTCGGTCAAGTCGCCTCATCAGCGGCCCATGAGGTCCAGATCATAAAAGGAGAACAGGCGGCGTACACCTTGGCTCAAGCCAACCTGAAGAAGGAAACCCTGTTCTTGAGTCACGCCAAGGCCTCGATTGCCCAGCACGAAAGCCTCTTGCAAGGCGAGCAGGCGCTCTTGAACCGAGAAAAGCAGCATGCGCTGGTGCTTGAAGTGCAGGCGCAACAACAGGAGGCGACGGCATCGACCGGGCTGGTGCAGCGCCAGCAGGTTATGAATCAACTGCAGGCGCAAAGGAGCCAATTGTCCAGCGGGATGGCTGCGCTGCAAAATCAGATTGCGGGCATCGTCGGGCAGATTCAGGCCCTCTTGGGTCAATTCAATGCCGGCGGGATGAACCGGCAGCAGCTCTACAATGCCATGCTGCCCTTGGTATCGCCGATTGCCAGCCAGTGGAACGTGCCGCCTGACTTGGTCATTGCTGTCATTACCCAGGAGTCCGGCGGGAATTCCCATGTGGTGAGCAGCGCTGGCGCGGTCGGGCTGATGCAGATTGAACCGGGCACCGCAGCGGACATTGCGTCGGCCGTCGGCCTCTCGGCCAGTACGGTGGACCAAGAGTTGTACAACCCTGAGGATAATGTCGAACTCGGGACCTATTACCTGCACTACCTTTTGAACCTCTTTGGCGGCAACGTAGAGTTGTCGGTGGCCGGGTACAACGCAGGGCCAGGCGCCGTGGAACACTACGGCGGCATACCGCCGTACGCCCAGACGCAGCAATATGTGGCCGATGTGATGGCTTTGTATAAGCTCTATTCTACGTATTAGGCCGCGGCGGTCGGCGATGATGCAGGAGTGTAATGAGGGTTGCCGCCAAGACGGCAAGAGACGCTAAGTCTGCCCAGCGCGGTTGGGCGATGAAGGCCAGAATCAACGCGGCGCTAGCCAAAATCTCTAAGGCGGGCGGCGCGTTTTCGCGTGGGGACCGGAGGCTCAGCGCCAGGGATACCAAGGCTAGTGCGGCGGCGCCCCAACGAGCGATAACTGGCCATAGCGCATGATCCGGCACGTGATGCAGGAGATACAGGGTTTGCCAAGCAAGGCCCATTCCCGCGATCGCCGCGCCGGCTAGGAGTCGACGCTCTCCCGCATGATGCCGCAAGTCGGGAGCAATGGCTCCCGCGGTCCAGAAGGCTGGCAGCAGAATCGCAGCCCAGACTTTGGCCCAGACATAGGCGCCTCCCCAAGGAAAGGGCAGGGCGAGATAGCGCGGCATCCAGGGCAGGGCCAGCCATGCTTCAATCCACAGCATGGCGACAAGTGTCCAGCGCGTAGATGCGGTGGGCATGGGAGGATCGGGCCTCCTTCAGAGACAGCGTTGGGGCGCTGAGATTTTTTGCTTGCCCTTCCATAGTCTTCCCGCGGCGGATCCAGTTCAGACGATTGAAGCTGGTTCTTTTCCGCCAATTTACGTTACACTATAAGGAGAGGGAAAGAGAGAGGACGGTCGCGATGCAAAATCGATGGCTGCGTGGGTTGTTGACCATTGTTTTCGTGGTGCTGGTGGTGTCGTTGTTGATGGAGTTCTTCAACGGCCCTTCCCAGCAAGTGAGTCAAACCCCCTATAGCACACTGGTCCAGGCGATGAGCCGGCGCCAGGTCGCGCCGGCTACTGTGGAGCCATCCAACTACAACGTGGAGTGGGTGACCACAGCGGGCAAGCATTATGTCACGGTCTACGCGCCCGGCTCGACCAATGCCATCAGCGGCCAGCTCAACGCCAGCGGCGCCGATGTGACAGTTTCCAAACCCGCCGGATCGGGGGTGTGGTTGACCATCTTAGGCGATATTTTGCCGTTGGCCATTGTTGTCGCGATGGTGTTCATTTTGATGCGGCAGAGTCAGGGCGGCAATCGCATGATGTCCTTCGGCCGCTCCCAAGCACGGCTTATTGCGGATAACCAGCCCCGCGTCACGTTCAAGGATGTGGCGGGGGTCGAGGAAGAAAAGCAGGAGCTCGAAGAAGTGGTGGACTTCCTGCGAAATCCCAAGCGTTACTTGGAGATGGGCGCACGCATTCCTAAGGGAATTCTCCTTTTTGGACCGCCGGGAACGGGAAAGACGCTTCTGGCACGCGCCGTAGCGGGTGAAGCGGGCGTTCCGTTCTTTTCGGAGAGCGGTTCCGGTTTTGTGGAAATGTTTGTCGGCGTGGGCGCTTCGCGCGTGCGCGACTTGTTTGAGCAGGCCAAAAAGAATGCGCCCTGCATCGTCTTCATTGATGAATTGGATGCGGTAGGACGGATGCGCGGCGCAGGGTACGGCGGGGGCAACGACGAACGGGAGCAAACCTTGAACCAGCTTCTGGTGGAGATGGACGGGTTCGGCGTCAATGAAGGCATCATTTTGATGGCCGCCACCAACCGCCCGGACGTGCTGGATCCGGCCCTGTTGCGACCGGGCCGGTTCGACCGGCAAATTGTGGTGCATCCGCCTGATTTAGCCGGGCGCGAGCAGATTCTCAAGGTGCATTCGGAGAATAAGCCGTTGGCTGACGATGTGGAGCTTGGCGTCATTGCCAAGCGAACCCCAGGCTTTACCGGCGCCGACTTGGCCAACCTGGCGAACGAAGCGGCCCTGCTCGCGGCCCGCAACCGACAACGCCGAATTTCGATGGAAAACTTCATCGAGGCCACGGAACGGGTGATGGCGGGACCCCAAAAGAAGACGCGGGTTATCACGGCATTTGAGAAGCGCGTGGTGGCTTTCCATGAGTCGGGCCACACGCTGGTCGGCATGCTGGTTCCGCACGGAGATCCGATCCACAAGGTCACCATTATTCCGCGCGGCATGGCCATGGGCTACACTATGCCGGTTCCGGAAGAAGACCGCTACCGCATCACCCGCGAACAGTTCCTGGATAAGGTGGCCATGTCGTTGGGGGGCCGAGCCGCCGAGCAGATTGTCTTTGGGGAAATTTCGACAGGCGCCAGCGACGACTTGGAGAAGTCGACCAAGATGGTGCGGCAAATGATTATGGAGTACGGCATGAGCGAGGAGTTGGGGCCGCTGACCTATGGCCGGCGTCAGGAAGCGGTATTCCTAGGCCGCGACTTGATGCGGTCACGTGACTACAGCGATGAGGTGGCGTCGAAAATTGACCGGGCCATTCGCCATATCATCACCGAGCAGTATGAGCGTGCCAAGAGTCTTTTGATGCAGCATCGCCAAACGCTCAACCGGCTTGCGTTGACGCTCATGGAACAGGAAACGCTGGAATCCGACGAACTGAAAGCGATTTTGAATGCGACCACCTAGCAGGCGATGATGCGAAAAGCGGCCCCACGTTAGGGCCGCTTTTCATTTGGGCCAAACCAAGCTTAAGTTGTATGTGGTAATCAGCCGCATGCCATCGGCGCTGTTCGGCACGGGCATGCGCTTGACGGCACGCTCGCACAAGAGGTCGAGAATGAGCTCAGGCGGTCGAGGATCATTCTGAATGATTGATTGCAAAGCCTCCCTGTTGATGGCAACGACAGCGCCTTCGCTATCTGCATGATCCACGGTGACCATAATCCACTCTGTGTCAGCCGATGATGGCTCCACTTTGATCGTCACGGGCATCCCCCATCCGAGAAGAGCTCCAATATCCGTTATCTAGACTATGCTGTTTAAGGATATCTGACAATGGGGGTGATCGAAAACTTAAGCCTTCAATCCCCCCAAATGGTGGTGCCGGCACCGGTATTGTCCAGCAGGCAAAAAGTCGAGAGGGCCTTTTATCCATGGTATAATCGGGTCGCTGAGAGGACGCGAAATGAGGGGAATTATGGGTAAACGGCTCTATGTTTATTTAAAAATGTTTGCATCAATGTTGGTCGACGCGGTCCTCATCAATGTCTCCGTCTATTTGGCGTTATATCTCCGATTTGATACTCCGCGCATCCCGGCAAGCTATCTCTTCCCCTATTTGCATGTGGCCGGCTGGTTTACGGTCATCAGCGTGGTCATTTTCTGGGTTACGCGCATCTACCACCGCATGTGGCGGTATGCCAGCGCACGGGATGCGCAAGTGCTCCTTTTTTCGGTATTCGGATCGACCATTGTGCTAGGCGGACTTTTGTTCATTACCCATACTGCCCATTATTCTCGGGCGGTGTACTTGCTCTATGCGCTGTTCGCCGTGGCGTTGGTGGGCGGCTGGCGCTTTATTCTGCGCTCGTTTTACGACTTTAATTGGAGCAGCCACGCCCGCGCCCGCGAGCGCCTTTTGATTGTTGGCGCAGGCAAAGCGGGGCAACTGGTGGCCCAAGAACTCGCCCGCCATCCCGAAGTTGGTGTAGCCATCGGGTTTTTGGACGATGACATGCAGAAAGTGGGCATGCGCATCGCGTCTCTCAAGGTTTTAGGGACGACCCCGGAAATTCGCACCATTATCCGCGACCATCATATCGACCAGGTGTTGCTGGCCATGCCGTCGGCGTCTGGCCGGGTCATTCGCCCGTTGGTCGAACAATGCCGAGACATCGGTGTGAAGGTGCGAACTGTGCCGGCGCTGAACCAGATGATTGGCGGGCAGGTGTCCGTGCATCAAATTCGTGATGTGCAAATTGAGGACTTGCTGCAACGCGAACCGGCCGTGATTGATTTAGGGGAAATCGCCAGTTACGTGACCGGACGGGTCGTTCTGGTGACCGGTGCGGGCGGCACGATTGGATCCGAATTGGCGCGGCAGGTGGCCCCGTTTGCTCCCAAGACGTTGTTGCTGCTCGGACTGGACGAGACGTCGATTTTTGAGATTGACCATGATATGCGGCAACGCTTTCCGGACGTCCCGGTGGTGCCGCTGGTGGCCGACTTGCGGGACCCGGCGCGCATGGGCCGCATTTTTGATCAGTATCATCCCCAAGTGGTGTTTCATGCGGCGGCTCATAAGCATGTGCCGCTTATGGAATCGCAGCCCGACGAGGTGGTTTACAACAATGTCGCGGCCCTTTGGCAATTGGCTGACTTATGCCACCGGTCGGAGGTGGAGACCTTTGTCTTTATCTCGACAGACAAGGCGGTTAATCCGACCAGTATTTATGGTGCCACCAAACGCATGGGCGAATTGCTGGTGCGAGTCTACGCCAGCCGGTCGCGCACCCGTTTTGTGACCGTCCGGTTCGGGAACGTTTTGGGAAGTCGCGGCAGCGTCATTCCGATCTTTCAGCAACAAATTGCGCAAGGCGGTCCGGTGACCGTCACTCATCCTGACATGGTCCGGTATTTTATGACCGTGACGGAAGCATGCCAACTCGTCATCCAGGCGGGGGCAATGGGTCAGGGCGGCGAGACCTTCGTCTTGGACATGGGGGAACCGATCCGCATCCTGGACCTAGCCAACAATTTGATTCGGCTGTCAGGTCTGAAGCCTGGCGTGGACATCGATATCGTGTTTACGGGCATGCGGCCGGGTGAAAAACTGTATGAAGAGCTCTTGACCTCGGAAGACCGCGCATTAGCCACACGCCATGAGCGCATTTTTGTGCATAATGAGCCTATCGTGGACAGCCGGGAAACCTTGGCCAATATCGAAGCATTGATTCGTCAAGTGGTGTCGGCTGCGCCGGCCGAGATCAAGCAGTTGCTGCAGCAGGTGGTGCCAGAGTATCAGCCTGAAACACCGGTCGCGATGCTGCGCCCGATTACGAAGATTGAGGAGGAACGCCATCGTGCCATCCGAAACTAAGCAAGACGTCTATGCGGTCCTTCGCGATCGGATCGCGACGCGCGAAGCCATCGTGGGTGTCGTCGGCCTAGGGTATGTAGGACTGCCACTGGCGGTCGAGCACGCGCGCGCGGGGTTCTCCGTCGTGGGCCTGGACGACAACAGCGCCAAAGTGGACAAGGTGCGAAGCGGGCAAAATTACATCCCGGACGTGGATGACCGCATGCTGCAGGACCTCGTGCGGGAAGGTCGGTTGACCGCCACATCGGACTACCGGGATCTTACCGCCGCGGATGTCATCATTATCTGTGTGCCCACGCCGCTCACCGACAACAAGGAGCCCGACCTCTCCTATATCATTCAGGTGGCCAACCGGATCCGCACCATTATGCGTCCCGGTCAGTTAATCGTTTTGGAAAGCACCACGTATCCGGGCACGACGGAGGAAGTCTTGGAACCCATTTTGGAAACAAGCGGCCTCACGTTGGGCACCGACTTCTTTTTGGCATTTTCTCCTGAGCGGGTGGATCCCGGCCGCGAAGACTTCAAGACACAGAACACGCCGAAGCTCATTGGTGGCGTGACGGCACGCTGCCAGGAAGTGGCGACGCTTCTCTATCGCCAGTCCATTGCGGCGGTGATTCCCGTCAGCTCGCCAAAAATCGCGGAGATGTCAAAGGTGTTCGAGAACACCTATCGGGCGGTCAATATTGCTCTCGTCAACGAACTGGCACTCTTGTGCGACCGCATGGGCATCAATGTCTGGGAAGTCCTGGATGCCGCTGCCACCAAGCCGTTTGGCATCCAAATCTTTCACCCGGGCCCGGGCGTTGGCGGCCACTGCATTCCGCTTGACCCCTTCTACCTCAGTTGGAAGGCTAAGGAATATGACTTTTCCACGCGGTTTATCGAACTCGCCGGGGAAATCAATCTCAGTATGCCGTATGTGGTGGTGGACCGTGTGGCCCGGGCCCTCAATGATCAGGGCGTGGCGCTGAAGGGGGCCCGCATCTTGGTGATGGGTGTGGCCTACAAAGAGGACATCAATGACGAACGGGAGTCACCGGCGTTGAAGGTGTTTGAATTGTTGGAGGCTCGGGGGGCCCAGGTGGTCTATTACGACCCGTACGTTCCCCAAGTAAAGCCGCACAGCTTCTTCGCCCGGGAGATTCATTCGGTCGCGCTGACGGATGATTTGGTGCAGTCCCAGGATTGCGTGGTCATTACCACGGGACACAAGGTTATTGATTATGACCGTTTGGTGGACTTGGCTCCCTTGGTTGTGGATACCCGCAACGCCACTCGGAACGTGCGCGAGGGCCGCGAGAAAATTCACCTTTTGTAATTGCTTTGATAGAGGGGCGTGAAGTTGTGTCGAATTTGCAAGTGGCCCTAATCGGTTGCGGAAAGATTGGGCAAAAGCATTTGCAGGCGCTGGTCCATAGCAAAACCGTGGATTTGGTTGCGACGGTGGATACGGACGCCGAGAAGGCCGCGGCCGCGGCCGTCGCCTTTGACGCTGCTCATTACAGCGATCTGGAGAGCTTGGCGCAGCACCACCCGCAGCTTGACGGGGTCATTATTGCCACGCCGTCGGGCACGCATCGCCCCTTGACAGAGCAGGCGCTGAGCCACGACTGGCATGTGCTGGTGGAAAAGCCGATGGCGCTCTCTGCCCGTGATGCGCAGGCGATGGTCGAAACGGCCGCCAAACGTGGACGCACGTTGACCGTCACCCAATTCAACCGATTGCTTCCGACGGTGTCCCTGGCCATGGAGACGTTTCGGCAGGGGCGCATTGGACGACTGGTGGAGGGGGGCATTTCCGTCCGTTGGGCGCGACCACAATCATACTACGATGCCGCTCCCTGGCGGGGGACCCGGGCGATGGACGGCGGGGTGCTGTTCAATCAGGCGATCCATGCGCTCGATGTACTGCTTCAATTTTCTGGACCGATTGCCGAAGTTTTTGCTTATGCGGGTACTTTGACCCATCACATTGAGGCCGAAGACACCGTGGCAGCTGCTCTCAGGGCGGCGAACGGCGCTCTCTTGACAATCAACGCCACGACATCGGTGGCGGAAACCAACCTGGAAGAGCGCATTGTGCTGGTGGGGGATAACGGAAGCATGGTCCTGGGGCCGACAGTGCAGCAGGTGGAGTTTTGGCGGGTCCCGGAAGACGACGAGGACGATGTCAAGCAAGACGTCAATCAGGCGCCCGCCCGATCGGGATGGCAAAGCCATGCTGACGCCTTGATGGATTTTGAGCAAGCCATTAAAACGGGAAGGCCCTCGCGCCTAACTGGTGAAAGCGCTGTACATGTCATTGAAGTGATTGAGGCGATCATGCGATCGGCTGAGGAAGGCCAGCCCGTCAGCCTCCGGAGCGTTGAGGGGAGACAGGCATGAACCAACCAGAAGCCGTCGGTCGAGATTGCCTTATTGATGCGGGCGTTGTCTTCGGGGAGCGTGTGCGCTTGGGGGACCGGGTCATCATTCATGAAGGCGTGGTCTTGGACGACGATGTGACGGTGGGCGATGGCGCGATTCTCGGCCGCGCGCCCAGCGCTGGCAAAACCAGCACCTTGGCCACCAGCGCCTTGGGACCGTTGATCATTGGACGCGGCACCACGATTGGAGCGTATGCCATCCTCTACCGCGGCACCACCATTGGTTCGGAGTGCTTCATTGCCGATGGCGCCCAAATTCGGGAACGTTGCCAAGTGGGGCAGCGCGTGGTGGTGGGTCATAACAGCACCATCGAAAATGACACCACGGTGGGCGACTTCACGAAGCTGCAGACCGGGGTGTACCTCACAGCCAAAAGCACGGTGGAGGATCATGTCTTTTTAGCTCCCATGGTGACCACCACGAATGATCCCTATGTTGCTCGCACTGAAGCACGTTTCGAGAAGACCCGGGGCCCCCTCATCCGGCGAGCGGCGCGGATTGGCGGTGCCGCCGTGCTTCTTCCAGGCGTGGAGATTGGACAGGAGGCGCTGGTGGCGGCGGGTGCGGTTGTTACTCGAGATGTGCCCCCCTATCAAGTGGTGATGGGAGTCCCCGCACGCGTCGTGCGGCCTACGCCGGAAGAACAGCTATTGTTTCCGCAAGAGAACGGACATGAAAGAGGCGACTATTAATGACGATTCCGGCTTTTGACCTCAAGCGCCAAACGGCTCTCATTGGGCCTGATGTGCTGGCGCGCATCGAGGCGGTCATGGCCTCCAGCCAATTCATCCTCGGCGATACGGTGAAGGACTTTGAGGCAGCGGTCGAGGACGTGATCGGCGCCACCGCCATCGGCGTGGCCAATGGATCGGATGCGCTCTATTTGGCGCTGATGGCTCTCGGGATAGGTCCCGGAGATGAGGTGCTGACCACGCCATTTACTTTTTTTGCCACCGCCGGCAGCATTTTGAGAACTGGTGCAAAACCGGTCTTTACTGACATCCAACTGGATACGTTTAATATGGATCCGGCTTTGGCATCGACTGCTGTTACCCCCCGGACGCGGGCGATGCTGCCGGTCCATTTATTTGGCCTGATGGCGGATCTTCCCGCCCTTCAACAAGGGTTTGACGGACCCATCGTGGAGGATGCCGCCCAAGCGGTGGGCGCTTCGTTTCAAGGGTTGAAGGCGGGTTCCGTGGGTGCGCTGGGCTGCTTCAGCTTCTTCCCCACCAAGAATCTTGGTGCGTACGGCGATGCCGGACTGGTCTCCACCCGGCACAGCGATTTGGCGGACCGGGTGCGCCGCCTGCGCGTGCACGGATCCAGAACCAAGTACGTGCATGACCTGTTGGGCATCAATTCACGGCTAGACGCGATGCAGGCGGCGGTTCTCCTCGCCAAGCTGCCGTATTTGTCCCGGTGGACCGAGCGGCGGCAGGCGATCGCCTTGCGATACAGCCATCTTATTCGGGATTTGGGCATTGATGAGGTGGTCCCGCCGACAGTGCCGGAGGGCGCGGTGCATGTTTTTCACCAGTACACCATTCGCGCTGAGAACCGGGACGGGTTAATGGCGCATTTGAAGGAGCAAGGCATCGGTTCAACGGTCTACTACCCCTTGCCGCTTCACCTGCAGCCGGTGCTGGCGGAGTTGGGATACCGGGCGGGTGACTTCCCAGAGAGTGAGAGGGCCAGTCGCACCGTCCTTTCGTTGCCCATGTTTCCGGAATTGACCGATGATGAGGTTGACCGCGTCGTATCCAGCATCGCGGCCTTCTATGGCCACTCCACTGGCGCATGAAGGTTCTCACGGTCGTTGGGGCACGCCCGCAGTTCATCAAGGCCTACGCCTTGTCTCCGCGGCTACGTGAGGCGGCCCAGGAGGTGCTGGTCCATACCGGCCAGCACTATGATCGGATGATGTCCGGCATTTTCTTCGCTGATCTTGAACTGCCGCGCCCCGATTATGAGCTGGGGGTGGGATCAGGCACGCCGGGCGACCAAACCGGCCGCATGCTGTCCATGCTGGACGAGGTTATTTCCCGGGAAAAGCCGAATGTGGTGCTGGTTTATGGCGACACGAACTCGACTCTGGCAGGAGCTCTGGCGGCGGTCAAGCTCCACGTTCCGGTGGCCCACGTGGAGGCTGGCCTGCGAAGCTTCAATCGCGCCATGCCGGAGGAAATCAATCGGGTGGTGACCGACCACGTTGCGTCCCGTCTCTATTGTCCCACCCGCCAAGCGGTGCGAAATCTCGAGAATGAAGGAATTTCCGACGGCGTGTTGTTGACGGGCGACGTGATGGACGTTGCGCTTCAGCGCATCCGATGGACGTCCGCCATGGCGGAAAAGTTTGGCCTTTCCGCCCAAGGGTATTATGTGGCCACGGTGCATCGTCAGGAAAATACGGACGAGCCGGAACGGCTCACGGCGATTTTGCAAGGGTTGGCCCATCTGGATGTCCCGGTTGTGCTGCCACTCCATCCGCGCACCCGTGAGCGCATACGGCAGTTTGGCATTGAGATGCCTGGTGATTCGCGGCTTATGGTCATCGATCCGCTCGGCTATCAGGATATGATAGGGCTGGTGGACCAGAGCGCGGGCGTGCTGACAGACTCTGGCGGCCTGCAGCGGGAGGCGGCAGCCCTAGGGCGCCCCTGCTATGTGTTGAGGGACGAGACGGAGTGGGTGGAACTGGTGGAGGATGGACGGGCTGTCCTGGTCGGGGCGGATCCCGGCCGCATCATTGAAGCCGTTGCACAAGGTCTGCCGCGTGTCGGCCGGGACACTCATGGCGACCGGCTGAGTGATCCGGTGGCAGCCATCGTGGCGGATATGGTAGCAACATGGGGGGATTGAGTCATGGCGCGTGAGCAATTTTTACCCTATAACCAACCCGAAGTGGGCGAAGACGAAGTCCGCGCGGTGAGTGAGGCGATCCTGTCGCGGTGGATTACACGGGGAGGGCTGACGCAGCAGTTTGAGGAGGCGTTGTCCGAATACTTGGGCGTGGGCCAGGTGGTGGCGGTTTCTTCATGCACGGCGGGACTTCATTTGGCGCTCATTGCTGCCGGAATCGGGCCTGGCGATGAGGTGATCACCACCCCTATGACCTTTGCGGCATCGGTCAACGTGATTGTGCATGTCGGCGCCACACCAGTGCTGGTGGATATTGATGAGGACACCGGCAACATCAATCCGGATGCGGTCGAGCCCGCCATCACGGACCGGACGCGGGCCATCATTCCGGTGCACTACGCCGGGCATAGTGTGGACATGGTGCGCTTAAACCAGATTCGTGACAAATATGGTGTCGCCGTGATTGAAGACGCTGCCCACGCTATCGCCAGCCGTCAGGATGGAAGGATGGTGGGGAGTTTTGGCAACTTGACGGCGTTCTCCTTTTACGCGACGAAAAACCTGACCACGGGCGAGGGCGGGGCCTTGGTGGTGCCTGATCCGGCGATGGCGGAGGAGGTGCGCATGTTGTCCCTGCATGGGATGTCGCGCAACGCCTGGAACCGCTACAGCAAGGAGGGCAGTTGGCGCTACGACGTAGGCGTGCCCGGTTACAAATACAACATGACCGACGTCGATGCCGCCATGGGACTGGTGCAGTTGTCTAAACTGCCTGCGATGCAGGCAGCGCGCCAGGCGCTTGCCGAACGC
>JAKADO010000160.1 GCA_021820485.1 Bacillota bacterium | reverse complement strand
GATTGTCGATGAAGTGATGCGTCAGCATCATGGCGAAGTCGCCATTCACTCCTCGCCGGAACACCCGGGCACGGTGGTGGAGCTGAAGCTCCCCGTGTCGATGGAGAGCGAATGAGTCTTGCTTTCCTGTCGATGGTTTGGTAAAATAGTCCGTGATGTTTTCACGAGCGGGAAGAAGGTGATTTCATGAAGGCCGACATTCATCCTACTTATCACCGCACGACAGTGACCTGTTCGTGTGGCGCAGTGTACCACATTGGATCGACCCGGGAGAATCTGAAGATCGAAATCTGCGGTAAGTGCCATCCAATGTACACCGGACAACAGCGCATCATCGACACGGGCGGTCGTGTGGAGCGATTCAAGAAGCGCTACGGGATGAAATAGGAAAAAAACAGAGCCCGCGGCTCTGTTTTTTGTTTTACGCCGTTAAGTCAGGAGTGGCATGCATGGATGAGATGATGGTGGGTCGATTAGAGTCGGCCAAAGTGCGCTATACGGAGCTGCAGGAGGAGATGGCCAATCCGGTCGTATTGTCTAACCCTGACTTGGCGCGCAAGTATGGGCAAGAATTAGCGGAATGGGAAGAGATTGTCACCCATTACGATCGCTATTTGGCGACCGAAGAGGAATGGCAAACCGCCCGCGAACTGGCCCGAGACGACGACCCGGAGACGCGGGAGTGGGCGCTCTCGGAGGTAAGCCGCCTGAAGGAGGAATTGGAGCAGTTGGAGAGCCAACTGACCCGACTCCTGACGCCGACCGATCCCAACGACCAGAAGAATGTCATCGTGGAAATCCGCGGAGGAGCCGGCGGTGAAGAGGCCGCATTGTTTGCGGCTTCACTGTTTCGGATGTATGTGCGTTATGCAGAGCGGCAGGGATGGCGGACAGAAGTGCTGTCATCCAGTCCGACAGATATTGGCGGATACAAAGAAGTGGTGTTCATGGTGGAAGGCCGCGGGGCATACAGCCGACTTAAGTTTGAAAGCGGCGTTCACCGCGTGCAGCGCGTGCCCGTGACCGAGGCGCAAGGGCGCATCCATACCTCGACCGTGACCGTTGCGGTGCTCCCTGAGGCCGAAGAGACCGATGTGGTGATTAATCCTGATGAGCTTCGGATCGACACCATGCGGGCGTCCGGCGCAGGTGGACAGCACGTCAACAAAACCGAATCGGCGGTCCGCATCACGCATTTGCCTACCAACATCGTGGTTTATTGCCAAGATGAAAAGTCGCAGTTGAAAAACCGTGAAAAAGCCATGCGCGTGCTCCGCGCCCGCTTAAAGGATCTCTATGAATCGGAAGCCCATAACGCTGTGCAGGAGGAACGCCGCTCGCAAGTTGGCACGGGCGATCGCTCCGAGCGCATTCGCACCTATAATTTTCCCCAAGGCCGGGTGACCGATCATCGGGTGGGTCTCACAATCCATCGCATTGATGCGGTCATGGACGGCGACTTGGATGAACTGATTTCTGCATTAATCGCTCAAGAGGAAGAAGAGCGGCTGAAAGAGGCATAAGCATGCTGTGGCGGGATGCCCTGCGCAAGGCCCGGATGCAGCTTGACGCGGCAGACGTGGAAGACGCCGACCGGGAAGCCGTTTACCTCTTGCAATGGGCGACTGGGCGCACATTTGCGGACTGGGTGCTGGGCGGCGGGTCGCTCGCGGAAGCGGAGCGAGCGCAATATGACGCTGCCGTCACCCGGCGGGCGGCGCGCGAGCCCTTGGCGTACATCACCGGATTCCGCGAATTTTTTGGTTTGAACTTGCACGTCACGCCGGCGGTGCTGATTCCGCGGCCGGAAACAGAGCTCATGGTGGAGGCTGCGTTGAATGCGCTGCCGGATGGTCCCTTGCGGGTTGTGGATGTCGGCACGGGATCGGGAGCGATTGCATTGGCGTTGAAGGCCCACCGCCCTCAATGGCAAGTCTGCGGGGTCGACATTAGCGCCGCCGCGCTTGAAGTCGCTAGAGGCAACGGCGACCGTTTGGGCATACCGGTAGAGTGGCGCCATTCGGACTTGTTGCGGGATGTGTCGGAGGCTTTCCATGCCGTCATAGCGAATCTCCCCTACATTGCCCCCGATGACGCATCCAGCCTGTCGCCGGAGGTGCTGCAGGAGCCACATGGCGCGCTGTTTGCAGAAGATCGGGGCCTTTATCTGATGGAGCGGCTGGTTCTGGAGGCTCCGTCCCGGCTGGTGCCCGGCGGGTGCTTGGTCATGGAATGCGGCGCGGGTCAGGCCCGGGCGTTGTCACAACAGTTAAGCGCGAACGGTTTTGAAAAGATCGAGGTCCTGCCCGACTACGCCGGGATCGACCGGGTTGTAACGGCTCGGCTTTCGGGGAGCCGATGAGGAGGCTTCAGAATGTCTGAATATATCAAGCCGGAGGAACTGGCCCGCAGGATGCAAGGGTCGAATCCACCCCGCGTGGTGGACGTGCGGATTGGACAAATTGGTCAAATCCCGGGCTCTGAGCATGTGCCGGTGCTAGACTTGGAAGACCATCCCTTGAACTGGGACCGGGACGCCGAGATTGTCGTCTACTGCCAGTTTGGCAAAGGGGCCAGCGAGTACGCCGCGGAGGTTCTGGAGGAGCAGGGATTCCGTCGCGTGTGGAAACTGGTCGGCGGAATGGACGGATGGAATCACTATTTGTCAGGTCTAATGGGGGATGGCCAACACGTATAATCCCCTGGACGGGGGCTTGGGAATTGTCTGGACCACAATGGATTGCCATATTGGCCCTGGTGGCACTGTACATCCTGTTGCTGGGCGACTGGTTCCACCGAGCATGGGTGTCTTTAGGCCTGGCTATTGCAGTGGTCTTGAGCGGGACAATTACGGCTGGCGAAGCGTTTTTGAGCGTTGATTGGAACACGATTTTTTTATTGGCCGGCATGATGATGTTTGTGGCCTATTTGGGCGATGCCGGCCTTTTCGTGCTGTTGGGACGTTGGGCGAGGGCTTGGTCACGCGGCCAGCCTTGGCGCCTGCTCTGGGTTTTCTATGTCGTGACCGCCGTTATTTCCGCATTTCTCGACAATGTGACCACCG
>JAKADO010000159.1 GCA_021820485.1 Bacillota bacterium | reverse complement strand
GCGCGCGTCATTGGCTGGGCGCCAGGGTCGCTACGGAACGCGATCTCCAAACACACGGCCCCATTACGGTGCACTCAAGTCGGGCGTCGCCGTATGGTTCCAGTGGTTGAGGTCGCGCGTTTCCTGGATGAACGGCTCGCTGCGTCGGCGCCTCGCGCCCCTATGGGCCGCCCCCGCAAAAATGGGGGTGCCTCGTGAGTGCCGTTCACAAGACGCGCCGGCATCGCGGGGTGGTGCCCTGCTTCATTGACGACATTTTCCCGCACGGCTGGGCGGACTGGATGGACATCCCTTCCTGGCCGGACGTGGTGGTTCAGGACGCGATCTTCGGCCTTACGGCGATACGTTGGGCGCAGCTGGCCGATCGCGCCCGAACCATACAGGAGCGCACGGTCGCCCAGCAGTTGGGCGAGCACTCCACGATCGCGGAAATTGCAGTGACCACGGGGCTCTCGCCAAAACGAGTCGAACAGATTGCGCGGGGGCTTTTTGACCGAGTAGCAAAGCCGCCGGCGGCGGCCCATCAGATGGATATGTTTGAGGATGGGGGTGACAAATGAGACACCCCATCGCTTTAGTCTTGCCCAGGCTGGAGGGCATTACGCTCCTGCACGACGGCTCTTGGATGGCAAAGTGTCCATCGCACGACGATAGAAGCGCGTCGCTTCACGTCACAGAACGGCCAGACGGGAGAGTGATTTTTCATTGTCACGCAGGGTGTGGTGGGGCGGCCATTGTGGAGACCCTAGGCCTCCGATTCGCTGACCTGCGGCCGGACGACTGCGAGCATGCCGCGCCCGGGCACGTCGAGCAAAATGCCCGCGAGTCCCTGCGGTCCATCGGGCATGCGGCGCTCGTCACCGTGACGTTACTCAACACCGTGGCGGCCAAGAAAATCGTCACGGAGAAACAAGCCGACTTGGCCGGTCGGTTGGCGGCCGAGATCCAAGGGGCGATCGACGCCGCGGGGATCAAGCCGGCCGTCGCCTACGAGCGGAGGGCGCGGCCATGAAGCTTAATTTTGGCGCGCACCGAGTGGATATGCTCCAGGCCCTAACCACTGACCCGCGCCCTCTGGATTTTATCTGGCCTGGGTTTTGGCGGGCACGGTGGGGACGCTGTTTGCCCCAGGGGCCACCTCCAAGAGCTTCTGGGCGCTCCAGGCCGCGCTGGCGGTGGCGACCGGCATTGACACCGTGGGGATCGAACCGGGAGGGCATGGGAGGGTTGTGTACCTCGCCGCCGAGGATCCGGCGATCGTTTTGCAACATCGGCTAAGGGCCATTTACCTGGGGAAAAAACTGTCGGCAGACGACGCCTATATGGCCCAAGAGAGAATCGACCTGTTATCGGTCGTCGGGAAGGGACTCGATATCGGCGACGACGAGCAGCGGAAGGGGCTTATAGAGTATTGCACCGGGTCGCGCCTAATCATCATCGACACCATCAGCCGCGCTCATCACCTGGATGAGAACAGCAACGGTGAGATGTCGCAACTCCTGATGATGTTGGAAATGATCGCAGGACAAACCGGGGCCGCCATCCTCTTCCTCCATCATATAGCTAAAGCCATGTCCCGCGCTGGCGACGGCGATTCGCAGCACGCCGCACGCGGGGCCGGGGCGCTCACCGACAACGCAAGGATGGGGGCCGCGTTGTCACGAATGGCTGCGGGTGAAGCCGAGCAGATGATTGACAAGGATCTGGGATCGGTGGAGCCGGTCGGGCCTGACAACCGGGCTCGCTATGTACGGATGAGCATCCCAAAAAACAACTATTCGGCGCCCATCCCAGACCGCTGGTATCGGCGAGACGTTGGCGGTGTCTTGACTCCAGTTGAATTAACAGATGCGGAGAAAATCGCGGAGCTGGAAAAAGGGGCCAAGGCTTACGCGGAGGCCAGCGGCGGAATGACCAACAACAATGGAGGGTGGACCAGTGTCGCGCCATTCTAAACGCCTACAGGTTACCACCAATGCCAGTGCCTGCCGCATCCCCATTTTCTCATGGACACGGAAGTCGTGTGGGGTCATACAACAGGTAGTTGGTACGGCATGGGGGATGGCGACAATCACCGGGAGGCTCGACCAGCGGCATAGGGACGTGATCGACCTCGTGGCGGTGGCGGCCGAGGGGTGGCGACCTGAGGGGTCGCGTGGAGACATGATTGCCCGCGTTGATTCCTCGCTTCTTAGAAAGCTGTTGGGATGGAACAAGTGGACTTACCAACAAATTCTCGACGCCCTCCGCGACCTTCGGGCGGCTGAAATCGCGGGCCATGGGGAATGGACGGGGATACTTACACGCATAGCCGAGTCTGCGGCTGAACCAAAGCCGCGCCTACCATCCCGGCAGATCAGGGGCAGGAAAGGCAAAAAACTACTGAGGGGGCCAACCCACACCCCGGACCCCGAGCGCACAGAAGATCCGCGCGGGGGGATGGTTTGGGAAATCACGATCAGCGGCGCATGGATAAGACTAATCCAGCAACTACCTGTCAGGTACCCGTTACACGTCGTTAGGATGCAATACGGGATCAGCCAAGCGGTGACAAGATTCATGCTGTCCCACGCGTCTGGAGCCCACTATGGAATCGATACCTTATTTAATGCCGTAGGGGTGCCCCCGAAACGCTACAAGCGGGCGCTGGAGGAGATGTCTGTGGACTTAGAGATAATGGCCAAATGCGGGGTGAGATACGACCCAACCCGTGGAATGGTGTCCGGACCGTCTAGCCCCGATAAATCAAAAGAAGTGCCACGGGTTGGACCGCAGGACCCCAGTAACAGACCGCAGGACCCCGGTAACAGACCGCAGGACCCCGGTAACAGACCGCAGGACCCCGATAAAAACCGCACAACCCCGGTTTCTATAGATTTATAGGCTTATAGCCTATAGCCGCATGCGCGCGGCTTGGAGGCCGCGCACCTGCTTGTTGGTACGTACTTGACGTATAGGATGCCCCCGGCTTTTCCAGCCGGGGAAAACCCAAAACCAACCCGCACCATGAAAGAAAAAAGAGGGGTATACGGGCGCATACCGTATTGGTATACTTCGCCTCATGCACGTGATCGCCAA
>JAKADO010000078.1 GCA_021820485.1 Bacillota bacterium | reverse complement strand
GGCGCCAAGCAACTGAAACACCTTGTCCAGACGGTAGCGAATGGTGTTGGGGTGGGTATGCAGAGCCTGGGCGGTCCGTTCATACGATCGGTTTTGAAATATCCACGTGCGCACGGTGCGGAGCAGAACGCCATCATCATTCAGCGGGTTCAAGACGGTGCGGGAGTACTCGCGCTTGACATCGGAGGGAATGGCATCGAATGCCATGAATTCCGGGAAGTCGCCGAGATGCACCCTGTGCGGCTCCCATGCCTCGTTTGGCCATAGGAGCGGGGCCGAGCGCGCCAGCCTCACCAACGCTCGGAGCTCAGTCGTTAGGGCTTTCGTGCCCTGACGGGGATTGCCCCAAAAGACCGTGCCATGAGATTCTTCGGCCAACCTGCGTTGCAGGGGACTTTGAAGCGAGCGTGGGACCAGCAGAATGGACGCGCCCTGGCTCTCGGTGATGGGGATATTTTCGGTGCGTGCCCATTCATTGACCGATTTCAGCATCCCCGCAGGAGCGCCGTCAACCAGCATCAACTGCCAGTCTGTGCCTTCCAGCCCGTATTTCCTGAGAAGGTTCTCCGCGGCCTCGCTGTCGCCATTCCAGATGCTGTGAAATGCATCTGCCTGAATGTGCAGGCGTTCTTGCTCCAGCGCCTGATGTTTCATGAATTCCAATGCGATGAGGGGAATGGCCTGCTCGATCGCGGCCCGCTCGCGGCCGCGCAAAGGGCCCCGACCTACCCTCAGGCTCCCAAGAATCTGAGAACCGGTCTGAATGGGAAATTCCTGGGGTTCGAGCATGTCTCCGCCCTCTTTGACCATCACCCGCATTTCCGCGTCATGCACCACCAGGGGACGGCGCAGGATGGTCCACAACGTGTTGATTAAATCCGGCAATCCGCCTTCCGGGGACATCATGCTCGCCAACAGGCGCTGCTGCAGCGCCATAGTCTCTTGCAGCTCTTCGGAGAATGCGTGAGCTCGCTGGTAATCCTCAGCATTCAGCACCGCCACAGCCGCGTGGTCGGCCAAGGACACGGCGACGGTCAAGTCTACCGTGTCAAAGTCACGGTCCGTGTCATAGTTGTCAATTACCAGCACACCGACTGTCCTCTGGTCCACACGTAGGGGTACGGCCAGCGAGCTCCGCACCGGGTTGCTGGGGCGGCCCACAGCCAATTTCACCAGTCGCTGATGCTCCTCGCTCAGGTTCATCTGCGCCTCCTGAATGGCCTGTGGGTTTGGAAGGAGCAGCGGCCGCTTTTGGACGAAGGCCTTTCCTGTCATGGATTCCCCGGGCTTCAGCCAGACATCTTTCATGTACTGCATGTCGAAGCCCACGCCTCCGATCGGGACCAAGGCGTTTTCCTCCGCGCGGTACAAAAATACGCATGCAAAATCAGAGCCGGGAATGAGCGTCATGCTGCCTTCGAGGATGTCGTGCAAAAGTCCATCCAGGTCGCGCCGCGCGGTGAGCCGCTTAGTCAGGGCAAGCAAGCGGTCCAGGATGGCAGGCGGCACGTGTTGAAAATCCAATTCCAGCGCGATCGCCTCCCCGTCCCAAGATGTGCCTATTGTAGCAAATGGCTCAGAACCGCGGATGAGGGATCACCTCATGGATGCGAACCCGCGTCGATTGGGATTAGCCGAATTGCGCCCATCATAACTTGCCAGCTTGCCTAGGCCACCCCCGCTCCGCGACTACGCGAACCAGAACTTCATGTCGCGGTGCGAATCATGTATCCCGAAAGCCTTCCGCATCGTTAAATGGTAAAGGAGTGGATGACATGCCGCGTGATTTCTTGATTGAAGGAACCATCGACCTTGACGAGACCCCGCTTCAGAGTGTTCGGCATGAATGCCGAAAGTGCCAAATGTCCTTCCCGTACCACTATGATGGCAGTTACACGGTGGACCACTTGACCGACATTGACTTCATCTGTGATGGTTGCTTGGCGTCTTTCCTCCAAGACCTCGAGGCGAAGCAGGCCATCGCCTAGTCCGAAATTATGAATATTGGCCCAACGGATGGCAAGGGGCTCCTTCAAGGTATGGGACGCCCCTTTGCCTTCTTCTGTCCTCGGTCTTTTCGGTACCCCATGCGCTACCTCCTCCTCATTGGCCTTCGTCGCTGCTGAAGGACAGCCAGGGGGACCAATCCTGCATGACGACACAGACACGCAGTGGATGTTATGATGGGGCTGTTATACCCCTCCGCACGGGATCACAGCGAACCGGTCGGTGGGGACTACCATGAATTTTCATGAAACAGGGCATGTGTTTAGTGAATAGGCTGACGGGGATTGTCTCCGCGGCACGACAATGCACGGTCGCGCGTTTGATATCGGTCATCGGTGGCATTAGGCTCGACATGGCTCCGCCATCGATAGTCGAACGCGGAGTCGGTGTGGGCCCACGACCAATGAATGGGGAGGCAATAGATGGCTGTCGCTGCATTGTTGGCATCCTTGGTGCTGCATCACTATGCGCCGCCCCCGCCCAAAGCCAACTTGGCGCCTCAACCCAACTTCAATCAAATTTGCGCTGAGGTCGGGGTTGCATCCCCTGCCTGTCAGGAAACCACTCTTGAGGCCATAGACGCTGCACGTCGGCACGAAGGCCTGGGCTCGATGGCGCTGCCTCGCAACTGGCTGAGCCTAACCCCCGCAGAGCAACTCTTCGTGATCACCAATTTGGAACGGGTGGCGCGCCGGGAGCATCCCATCCCGGGACTTGTGGCCTGGTTGGATGGGGTGGCGCAAGCCGGAGCGCTGAGCCGCGCCGATCCGGCATTGCCGCAGCCGGCCGCTCCCTATGTGTCCATCTGGGCCGAGACGGTGAGTCCACTGGCCAGCGACTATGGCTGGATGTATGCGGATGGCTATGGCGGCCCAATTGGCACGACCAATCTCGATTGCCGGTCGGCGGGAGCGCCCGGATGCTGGGGCCATCGCAACAACATCCTGGCGGAATGGTCGCGCACCCTCTTGGCCCACCGTACCGGGACGTGGTATCCGGTGGCGGGCGCTGCTCAGATCCCGATTGCCCCGCCGCCTGGAACAAACGCCCAGCCCGAGGTGTCGGACGCCATGATTGTCACTGCGGTGCCATATCCGCCGGAATATGTCTATACGTGGGCTCAAGCGGTGGCTGCCGGTGCAGGCACCGCCCATGGTACGCAAAGCATTGGGAACTCCCTTTGGACGCATCCGCTCCTGGTGGCGTCGTGGGCGTGGGTTCGCGCCCATGCGGCGGCGGTTTTGGCGGTGCTGGCCGCCATGGTTCTCATGATTCGCGCCCGGCGCGGACCGGCACGTCGGCTATCCAAAAAGAAACGGACAGTCAAGGTGCATGACATCTCCCGCTACCGGCGCTGAGGATGTCCGCACTATAGCCCATCGATATGGGGGGTGTCCAGGCCCCTTCATGGAACACGTGTGTTGCGAAAAGACGCTTCGAGGACTGCGGGCGCCGGCCCCACCCTGTCCAAGAGTGCGTTCGGCGTGGGTAGGGCTACAATCCCATGCGGTATGCCCTTGGGTGCCGCAAGACCGCCCAAAAACACCTGGCAGTGCTCCTGCAATTGGGGCGCCTCATCCTTCATGAATGGCTCAAGCAACGGATTATCCTGCTTGGACGTGGTTGCTACAATGGCGATCCATTCTGGGTTCCATTGGGCTTTCGTGCGGAGAATTGAACCGGGGGCTGGGCTCGCCCCCAAGATCTGCGCATCCCATCCGAGGAGCCGCGCCTCCACAGCCAATAGCAATGGTGGGAGCGAATGGCGATCTCCGGGTGGCGCCACGCACAGCGCGGAGGGGGCAGGACCGATCGGAGCCATGGCGGCCCAACTGTTCATCAGGAGGCGGTAACACGCTTCACTGGTGATTTGCTCCTGGTCCGGCGTCCATCTGCTGGTTGCCCACCATTCGCCCACTTGAGCCAACCCAGGGCGGATGATGTGGGTGATGACCAAGCCTATCCCAAAGCGGTTTATGGCATTTTCGAGAATTTCCTCCACGCGGCGACGCTGCCTCATTGCGCCGGCTTCCCAGAAGTGTTGCCGCCAGACTCTCCAATCTCCAACACCTATCGCTATTGATTCCTCGGAACTCTCTTCGACCCGGCGCGCCGCTTCTTGAACCTGCATGCCCGCCGCTATCCACTGGAGCATTTGCTGAATCCGCGCCACGTCCGCTGCCGAATATCCGCGATACCCGTTAGGCAGGCGCTGGGGACGCACCACACCGTAGCGTTCTTCCCATTTTCTTAGCTGTTGCGGAGACAACCCGGTTTGTTGCGCGACTTCCTTGATGGTCCAATAAGTTTTCGGCATGGCCGGCTCCTCTTCCAAAACCGTATACGGTCTGTCTAAGGTTCAATTATAAAGTACCCGCTCGCCCATCGCTCATGCGCGTGATCATCGGGGCGGCGGTCGGAACTGGACCGCACCATCGGGCGCTTCAACCCATTCACCCAGGCACCGCTCTCGCGAGACCCTTATGCGTCCTTCTCTCGGGATTCGCGCAAGTGATGCCACGTCACGATGACGCGATCCAGTTGCTGGGACACCTCCACCATTTCCGGGTTGGTCAGCGGCGTTCCGGACTCCGCAAGTTGGCTCAGCTTGCGCGACAAAATGGACATGGCGCGCAGCAACGCGCGTTCCTGTCGGTTCAACGGGTTCACTCCTTGTGATTTGCTCACGCTGTCGTTTGGGGCATGTCGTGCGCCAATGCGCTCTATGGCGCGCGGTGGTTTCCCGCACGCTCCCCGTGTCCGCCGTTCGCCGCTGATCCTACTTGTGCCAGTAGGTCACTAGGCGACTCTACGGAGATCACGCCGGGCACGGCATCGCGTGTTGCTCCAAGGCCGCCGAAAAAGACACGGGTACCCATGGCCAGTTGGGTTGCCTCGTGTTGCAGGAAAGGCTGCAGGAGCGGATTGTCCCGCTTGGAGGCAGTGGCGACCACCGCGATCCAGACGGGACGCCACCGGGCTGAAGCGCGGAGAATGGCGCCGGGGGCCGGGCTTGGCCCTAGAATGCGCGCATCCCAACCGCGCAGCCTGGCCTCGATGGCCAGCAACAGCGGGGGCAAGGCGTGGCGATCGCCGGGTGGAGCAGCGCACAATGCCGCCGGGGCGGGGTGAAGCGGCGCCAAGACCGCCCAACTGTCCAATAAGACACGGGAGCAGGCTTCGCTTGCTACCTGTTCCTGATCGGGCGACCACGCGCCGCTCGACCACCATTCGCCGATTTGGGCCAACCCGGGTCGGATGATGTGGGTAATGATTCGTTCCGCTCCGAAATGGTGGATGGCGTTTTGAAGCAGCGCTTCCAAACGGTCTCGCTTCATCGCCGCGCCTGCCTCCCAGAAAGATTGACGCCAAGACTCCCAATCGACCATGTCCGCATCTCGTGGCGGGGTGTCCGAAGACGTCTCCGGTTGGTTGAGGCGTCGAGCGGCTTCTCTGACATGAACACCGGACCTTATCCACTGCACCATTTGCTGAAGCTTTCTCACGTCCCGGGCAGAGTACCGGCGATACCCATTTGGCAAGCGTTGGGGTTGCACAATGCCATAGCGCTCTTCCCATTTCCTCAATTGCTGCTGGGACAATCCGGTCTGTTGCGCCACTTCCTTGATGGTCCAATAGGGTTTCGGCAACCGGGCACCTCCTCGCGGTAAACATAATACATTAAGTATAATGTTTATGGCAAAATATGCGATAAACAATTGACATGATGTACATTGTTATCGATAATGGGGCAGCGAGGAGGGCTGAGCATGACGGTTCATGATGCGACAACGGCGATTAACACATCGTCCATCGACATGGCGCGGATTGCGTCGGGAGTGGAATTGATTTTGCGGGGGCTGGGTGAGGACATCACCCGCGACGGGCTGAAGGATACGCCAGATCGCGTGGCCCGCTTTTTTGCCGAGTGGGGACAGGGATACCGGCCGGGAGCCATCCTGGAGCCGCTTGAGCGTCAATTTGACGTGGCATACGACGACGTCGTATGGGTTCGGGACATCGCGTTCACATCGTTGTGCGAACACCATCTGCTGCCGTTTCGGGGTGTTGCCCACATTGGATACCAGCCCCAACAGGGCCGCGTGACGGGGCTCTCCAAGTTGGCCCGGGTGGTGAATGCCGCGGCTGGTCGACTGCAGGTGCAGGAACGGATGACCGGTGAGATAGCGGATGCCATAGACAGGGTCCTGAAACCCCGTGGAGTCTTCGTGAAAATCGAAGCGGAGCACCTTTGCATGACCATTCGCGGGGTTCACAAGCCAGGGACCGTGACGGTGACGACCTCGGCGCGCGGAACGTTGCGCGAGCGCGATGCTGAGACGGAATGAAACGCCGGTGGCGAGGGTCTTTGTGACAGGGAGGGATGACGATGGCGGCGGTGCGAGGTTCCGCAGGCGTGCGGGAAGGCTCCCAGGACATGTCAAAGAGAATGCTTTGCTGTTCCTTCTGCGGGCAAGAGTTTGTCTACCAGTATGTCGGGACATATCGTCGCAGTGCGCTGATGCCGATTGATTGCGTGTGCCGGAATTGTCTGGCCGAGTGGTTTCAACGGTGGGAGCAACAGTCTGGATGGCCGGACCGACTGGCAGAAGCGCGCTGATTCCATCCTCTGTTTCGTCGGCATTAATGTTGTGGAACGTTTCCTCGCCGGGGGTGCCTTGCGCATTTGCGGGTACAATAGCGGGGGCGGGGAGCAAGGGACAGGGATAGCCGGTCGCTTCCCATCACGTTCGCCGAGGATGGAGTGCCCGGCATCCGCATTCTCGGCATTCCCCGCTGGCGCATTGGGGAGGGCGGACTCCGTCCGTTTTGGGTGATATTGAGGAGGGACTGACATGGCGGTGGAAAACATAACGGCAGCTGCTTCGGGCACTTTTGCAATTGGCGGAGACCTTCAGGTTCACCGTTTGGGATACGGTGTGATGCAACTCCCGGGGCCCGGCGTTTGGGGCGAGTCGCGCGATCCTGAGGGGGCCGTTCGAGTGCTGCGTCGGGCGGTCGAGTTGGGCGTGACCTTGATTGACACGGCAGACGCCTATGGCCCCTTTGTCGCGGACCTGCTCATCAAGCGGGCCCTGCATCCCTATCCGAAGGAACTGGTGATTGCCACCAAGGTAGGGCTGACCCGTTCCGGGCCGGATGATTGGCGGCCAGTGGGACGCCCCGAGTACCTGCGCCAACAGGTTGAATTGAACCTGCGCCACCTTGGGTTGGAGCGGATTGATTTGTTGCAGCTGCACCGGATCGATCCCAAGGTGCCGCTGGCCGAACAGGTTGGTGAACTGGCGCTTATGCAGCGTGAAGGGAAAATCCGGCACATTGGCCTGAGCGAGGTCACCGTGGACCAACTTAAAGAAGCTGGCCAATACGCCACGATTGTCTCGGTTCAGAACCTGTACAATGTGGCGCATCGCGATGCGGAACCGGTGTTGAAGTACTGCGAGGAGCACCATCTGGCGTTCATTCCCTGGTTCCCACTGGCCACCGGAGAACTGGCGAAGCCCGGCGGTCCGTTGGCGGAGGCATCCAAGCGCTTGGGGGCGACCCCGTCGCAATTGGCGCTCGCATGGCTCTTGAAGCGCTCCCCGGTCATGCTGCCAATTCCCGGGACCTCCAGCGTGGGCCACTTGGAGGAAAACGTGGCCGCGGCTCAGGTGTCATTGAGCCAGCAGGACTTTGACACGCTCTCGAACGCGGTCTGATGTTGAATCGTGGTCTTCCAAAGGTTTCTCTTCGTTGAAGGCTGCATAGGACTGGCAAATGGCAACGGGCATCCTCCTTTTGGGCCGGATGCCCGTTGCCTATATTCTTCGCAGGGGCAGCTCAGCCATAGATTTCATCCCAAAGATGGAGGGCGTCCGCGTCTGGATCATGAAGAATTCGGCTGGTGCGATTGATGGCAAGGACCGCCCGCCGGTCGGCGCTATAGGATGGCCAAGGGGGCACGGCCGGCGTCTCAGGGGTTCCGGCGGCGATGAAGGCGATCCAAGCATGATGCATTTGCCGGGCGACCTCTCCGCGATCGGCGGAGGTTCCGGTGAAGCTGGCGATTCCCGGGGCCTCCAAGGTGTTGAAGACAAACGGTATTTCCATGGCGTGGCACGCTTTCAGGAGTCCTTCGCAGGCGGTGCTTTCCCAGTCGAATCGGTAGACCCAAACGGGGGCGTGGCGGGACTGCAGGGCTGCAAAGCGATAGGTGGGCGCCAGGAAGAGTTTATCTGTTCCCAGTTGCGCGAGTGCATCATAGAGTCCGACCCCGCTCTTCCCGGAGAGATAGTGGGAGGCGGCTTGAGGCGGCGCGGGTCCAGCCAACGTGGCCTCGTATTGACGCCTCATGGCTTCGTCATCCAGAGCCTGCCACGCGGGTTCCATGAAGTAGCGGTATTCATGCCGGTTGAACCCGGTGAGGACTCGAACGCCAGCGGCCCGGCCATTCTCCAGGGCAGTCCACATCGGCATGTCGAGGGCTGCGCCGTCAAGCACGGGGACCCAAGGAAGGCCCTTCGAGGCTTCGAACACGTCCTTGGCGGGTATGGACTGCAGCCGGTGCACGTCATTGCCCGGGATGCCGAGACGCTGCAAGAGCGTCGCGCGTGCCGGGATCCGAGCCGCCGGAGGCAGCGATCCCATCAACCCGGCGCCGCTTTGCAGAATGGCTTGGTGAAACAAGTTGCGGGCGCGCGGCATGGTGAGCAGGTTCGACACACTGATGGCGCCGGCCGATTCACCCGCCACGGTGACACGGGTTGGGTCGCCGCCAAACTGCGCGATATTGTCCCGAACCCATTCCAAGGCTGCCACTTGGTCTAGCAGCCCCACATTGCCGGATCCTTGAAAAGACGGATTGCCGAGATCATCTAGGTAGAGAAAGCCAAAGGGGCCCAATCGGTAGTTGAAGGTAACCATCACCATGTTGCCGTCCAAGGCCAATGCGCGACCGTCATAGACGGGTAGGCTCCCGCCTCCCATGACGAAGCTGCCGCCGTATATCCAGACCAAGACGGGACGCGGCTTTCCGTCTAGAGCCGGCGCCCAGATGTTGAGGGTTAGGCAATCTTCGCTCTGCCGGCTCGGGGGGACGGAGGCAAAGGCGAGAATGGGGCGGGCGTCAATTTGAAGGCAGCCCGGTCCAAATTCCCGGGCATCTTGCACATCAGTCCACGGATCAGGGGGTTGAGGAGGCTTAAACCGATATGCCCCCAACGGCGCTCGGGCGAAGGGGATGCCGCGCCACACCGACACGCCGTTCTCTTCCACGCCCCGTACCCTGCCATACTGTGTTTCGACCACGCTATCCGCCATGAGCATTCGCCTGCTTTCGTGGAATCTGATCATGGAGTCGTTTTAGTGCTGCGTAGGTTCCGTTGCTTGGCACCATGATACCAATTGCTGGGCATGGAACTCCATGTGCCATTGAGCGCTCTATCGGCCCGACGCTATAGTCGGTCTTTGGGTATCCGAAAGGAGTGGCGATAGCATTGCCAGGGTATAAGGGGTGCTTCGGTGCGGACACTACCGTCAAGACCTTGAAAAGGAGTGATGGATACGGCAGATTCACGCGACGCCCATGCTGTGGAGTTGTTGAATGCCGACCTCTTCGGTGAGCACGATGCGATTTTGTACTATTTGACGCACGCGTGGACGGTGGCACGGCAGCATGGCCATGAAATTCTTGAAATCGCCTATGACGAGATGCGCCATTTCAAATGGCTGGCGCACACGATTGTGGAGTTGGGCGGAACTCCGGATTTGAAGCCGCCGGTTGTGGGGCCGGTGACAGACATTCAGGCAGCCTTGCAAAAGGATGTGGACGCCGAGATTCACGCGATTGATCAATATCAGGAGCACATTGAGCAGATCGGGATTGAGCCGGTTAGGGCGCTCTTGAAACGCATTGTGGTGGACGAGCAGGATCATCTGCGTCAATTTCGGGAATTGCTGGATCAGACGCATGGAGAACCCGGACAGGTTGAACGGCCTGAGAAGGAGGTCTCGCGCGTTGCCGCGCAGCTGCAGGACACCATTCGCATCGAGTACCAGCAAATGCTGGCCTACCTGATGCGCTCCTTTATCGAGACGCACAGCCGGGAAATGGGCCTGGATATGGAGGAGCGGTCCATCGATGAAATGCGGCACATGGGCTGGATGGGAAAGCGCATGGGACAGTGGGGGCTGCAGCCGAAATTCCCGGCGGTGGATATTGGGAATGTCGCTCCTGCCGAAGAGGAGGCCATCTATCGGGACGTGCGCGAATGGGCTCGGGAAGCGATGCCCAGCATGCTCCCCACCATTGACCGCATTCTGGCTCAGGAAGAATATCATGTGACCACCTAGCCGTGGAAATTCGGGTAGTCAGTCCCTGGGAATATGTTTCTGGCTCTCGCGTGAGGCAGATGGAGTATCATACGATCCGAAGCGAGGCATTGAAGTGGCCTCAAAGAGGGTGCGCAATGCCGATTCGGAAGGCGGCTCGATCTGCCTGCGCGAGAGATGATTGAGGGGAACTGGAAGTGGATGCCGCGGTGCATCCGAGCTTGGGAATGGGTTCAAGGAATGGAAATGTGCGAAGGGCTTGGCATCGAGACGCTTAGGGACTTTGGGAGCGCATGAATTTCGACCATCGAAACGCAGTGTCTCAGGTTCTCCCTGCTTTGAGGGCAGGGGTTCCGACCTGTTTGATTCCCCTCCTCCGTCAATCGCGTTCAGAGCGCTTTTCCTGATGACGCTGTCTTATCCTGGGAAAGTCGCCGGGGCGCCATGGACCGAATCTGGTTAGGCGTCCTGAGGGGTTGGAGGAGGATGGACGGGTTGGGTTCCTCACGCAATGGTTGGATTCTCATCACGGTCGGCATCGGGACCTTGCTGTCCAGCATGACGAACAGTGTGACCAATACGGTGCTCCCGGTGATCGCTCAGAATTTGCATCTCACCATAGGGCTTTCGTCGTGGGTAAACTTGATCTATTTGTTGGTGTTGATTTTGCTGCTGTTGCCTGCTGGACGATTGTCGGATATGGCCAACCGGCGGATCCTGATGACGGCGGGATACGTCTTGTTCGGGCTCGCTTCTGTCGGGGCGGCGCTGAGCCGCACGTTGCTCTGGCTGTTGGCGGCCCGCGGCATGAGTGCCGTCGCTGGAGCGCTGCTCTTGTCGGTAGGACCGGCGGTGTTGACGGCCACCTTTCCGCGCGACCAGCGGGGGCGGGCGCTAGGGTGGCAGGCGCTGATGACCTATTTCGGGCTCGCTGTGGGTCCGATTCTGGGCGGTTGGCTGGCGCAAATGGCCGGGTGGCCGGCGGTATTTTGGGTGGCTGTTCCGATTGCGGCACTCGGGGCTTTGATGGCCTTTTTGTGGATTCCCGGCACCGTGCCCGCCCGGGCACGGGACTTCGACACCTGGGGCAGCATCGCCTTCATGGCGGCGATGGTGGCCATCACGCTCTTAATGAATCCCAGCGCCTATCCCGGGCACGCGGTGCTTGCGGTCGTGGTGCTCGGCCTTGTCGCGCTCGTGGCTGCGCCGCTCTTCATTCGGCGCCAGCAGCGCTTTTCCGATCCCCTGATTGACCTGGGACTCTTTCGCGCCCGCAATTATCTCTACGGGACGCTGGGCGCCATGATTAATTACCTTTGCTTTTTTGTGGCCTTGTTCCTGCTCCCTTTCTATCTCACCACCGTGCGCTCCTGGTCGGTGGGGCAGGTCGGTTTGGTGCTGACGATTATGCCAGCGTTGATGATGGTGCTGGCGCCATGGGCGGGCAGTCTCTCGGACCGCCTCGGTTCGCGGGGCATTTCGACCGTGGGGATGCTGGCCAACGCGCTGGGACTGGGGGCATTCACCTTAGTGGCGGTGTCTGCGTCGTGGGGGCTGATTCCGCTGGTTGGGGGCCTCGTCTTGATGGGCGCGGGGACCGGGCTTTTCGCGGCGCCCAACAACGCCGCCATTATGAAGGCTGCTCCGAGCAGCAAGCAAGGCGTCGCGTCGGGAACGTTGGCCACCGCACGTTATGTGGGCATGGTGGCCGGTACGACGCTGGGGAGTTCGCTCTTCCATCTGTTGAGAAAATTGGACGCGACAGGCGTCCATCCTTTTCTCACCGCGTTCATTTGGGTAATGGGGATAGGCGCCGTATTTGGACTCCTTGGGTGTTGGGTGACGCTCTCCATGGAACGCCGGGAGGTCAGCGTGCCGAGTTCGACGTTATCCCTATAGGCGGGGAATGCTGTGAAGATGGTGCGTGGGACGGCGAGTGTTTCGATGTCCGTGCTAAAATGGGGGACAGAAAGGATGGGAAAACATGGCAGAAATCAGCAATGTACGTCAAGGGAAAAATTACAGCGTGGGGGAAGCAGGGCCGTTGGAGGCTCTGGATGGAAAGCTTTTTGTTGGCCAGACGCTGGGATTTACCGGCATGGAGGTTTCCCTCAACCGATTTGCGCCGGGACAGGTAGTTCCGTTTCTCCACCAGCACCGGCGCCATGAGGAAATGTATGTCTTCATCAAAGGACACGGGCAATTTCAAGTCGATGGCGAGACGTTTGACGTCAAGCCGGGCACCATTGTGCGGGTGTCGCCGGAAGGAAACCGTGCCTGGCGCAACAATTCCCAAGACGATCTCTATTGCCTGGTGGTTCAGGCCAATGTGGATTCGCTGACTGGCCAGGACGGAATTCGGAACGACGGTCCTATTGCCTGGCCGGAATATCGGCGTCCCTTTTCGCAGCAGCCCTGATTAGGGGGCTGCTTTTTGTTTGCGGTGCGAAATGCATTTCTCCTTCTCTCCATCGGTGTCACGAGATTGTCATAGTTTCTCGGTACTGTTCGTTTAGCGAACAACCAACCTATGGGGGGATCATCCGTATGGCCAGCCTCTCTGGCGCCAAACTTTTGGGACTTTGCACAATCGCTGTGGGGGCCATTTATGCCGCAGGCTATGTCTATACCGAACCCTCCGCGCAAGCCGCAGCCGCGGTAGCCGGTGCTGGCCAACATCAAACTGCGACTCCGACTGGCAAGGGGACGAGCCCCAGCGTATCGCCCAGTTCTGCTGCAACCTCGTCGTCTGCGACGAGTTCGAGCACCGCGAGCTCAAGCGCAGCAAGCGCCAGTGCATCGCCCAAGGCGAAGACGGTGAAATATAAGGACGGGCAGTACACTGGGTCGGGATCCAACCCGTACGGTACGCTGTCGGTGTCGGTGACCATTGCCAACGGCAAGATCTCAGCGGTCAAGATTACCAGCTACAACATGCACTATCCGCAGCAGTTCATCGATCCACAAATGATTAATGAGGTGCTGTCGATGCAGACGTGGCGCGTGTATGTGGTCACTGGCGCAACCGCCAGCAGCTACAATTTTGCCGAGGCGGTGTATTACGCCTTGCAGAAAGCGAGGGCTTAGTCCATGCCGTCCAATACAGGTTCCACACGCCATGAGCTGATTAGTCTTTCGGATTCATTTCTTTTGATGGGTACGGTTGTCACCATACGGATTGTCGGACACTCTGGCGTGCATGAAATGCGGGAAAGCATCGACCGGGCGATTGCCGCCATGCGGGCCGTGGAGGCCACCTGCAGCCGATTCGACGACGAAAGCGCCTTGCGGGAGTTGTGCCGTCATCCGGGTGAGCACATGACGGTCCCCCCCATTCTCTATCACGCCCTCCGTATCGCCCGGGAAGTGGCCGAGATGACGGATGGCGTGTTCGATCCCTCCATCGGCGGTCTTTTGGAACAACAGGGATTCAACCGCAATTATTTGACGGGCGAGGAGGTGGCCTCGGACATTCCCTGGGATGGTTCTGTCAGCTTTCGCGACATCACAATTCTGGATGACGGAGAGACGGTGCGTTTGGAAAAGCCGATGCTTCTCGACTTGGGGGCCGTGGCCAAGGGACTGGCCGTGGACCTGGCCGCCAAGGAAATCTTCGGCTATGAGGGCTTCGCCATCGATGCCGGCGGTGACGTCTATGTATCGGGGGTGGATCCATCAGGCGATGTCTGGCGGGTTGGCATCGAAGATCCTGTCCATCTCGATCGGCTGCTTGGCTCAGTGCAGGTGCAGGACCTGGCGGTCTGCACATCGGGCAGCTACAAGCGGCGCAGTCCCAAGGCGCCTGAAGTGCATCATCTCTTGAATCCGGAGACCGGGGAACCGGTGGAAGGACTGCTTTCCTGTACGGTGGTAGGGCCGCAGGCGGTACTGGCCGACGTGGCGGCTACGGCGGCATTCCTCCTGGGCCCCGAGAAAGCGCTCCCGTTCATTGAGTCCATGGGGCTCGCGGGGCTTTGCGTGACAACTGACCGTCAGGTGCGTCAGACACCATCCATGGGGGCATACAGGCAATGAGCAAACACGGCCAACAACAACCGCAGAAACAATCCATCGGCAAGTCATTCCGCCGCTTTGTGAAGACTCCCAAGGGCCATGTGCTGGGCGCGTTGATTCTGCTGACGCTGGTCGGCAGTCTCTATCCGCAGGGACACCTCGGCATTCGGCACGCGATTGCGGCCGGAGCCACTGCCGTCATGTTTGATGCCATCGTGGCTTGGGCATTGAAGCGGAAGGTGGCCTTCTCGACCGGTGGACTCATCACCGGTCTTATCGTGGCGGATGTTCTGAGCGGACTCACCCCGACCTATATCATCATGCTGACCACCATAGTGGCGTTGGCCTCCAAACACATTCTGAAGCGCGGACGAAAGCCCATTTTCAATCCCGCCGCGGTGGGGCTGTTGGTGTCGATTGGCGTATTCTCCACTGCGGAAAGCTGGTGGGCGGGGATGCCAATCATGCCGCTTTGGACACTCGGGCTTATGCTGGCAGTGGGAGTGTTTGTGGCGGTTCGCGTGAAGAAGTACCTGCAAGTCCTGACCTTTTTAGGAACCTATTTCGCCCTCATTTTGGTAATGGCGTTGTTCCACTTAGGGCTCCCGTCGGCCACGCCTGCTGATGCCTTGCGGACGCCATTTCTCAATTCGGCGCTCTTCCTCGGGTTCTTTATGCTGACCGATCCGCCGACCACGCCCGGAACCACAAATCAGCAAATCTCCTTTGCTGCGGTATCCGCAGCAGTGGCTGTGGCCCTCTTTGCGACGGTGGGCGGACTCACCTATCTTCTCATCGGTCTTTTGGCGGGCAATGGGCTAACTGCCTTGATGGCGCGCTCGCGAAAGCCCGTGCAAAACGTACGGCCCATGGAACGGAAAACAGCTTCAGGGGCGCAGTGACGCTTTATTACATTGGGAGCGCCTGTTCCTGCTTTAGTGGACCAACTTCTCGTTGAGGGGCTCCTCGAGGCTATACGGAGCGGCAATGAAGAAGGGCCGTGTTAGGTGTATGTAGTGTGGCACCAAGCACCCATGATTAAAGGCTGCAGGTCATAAGTCTCTTACGTCATGAATGCATATGATAGTCCCGCGATGCCACCTCTGATACCGACAAAACGGCCATGGGAGAGGGAGCAACGTCCCAATATTTGGTTCATACCGGTAATCGCGAAGATTTGCGGGAACGGCCCTTAAGCATTGGAGCACCAGGAGATTGTCCGGATGGGGTGATTAGTCGCAGTAAAAGAAGAATGTGTTCTTGTCGAATCGATCTACCCCCAATTTTCCTGGCCTGCCGTATTGCTCCCAAACTTTATTGGCGGATTCCCGTGTTCCCCGAATGCGGACATATTTTCGTCCGTCTCGGTTTGTCCCCTCGCGTATCTGAACCGCAGTCGTGGGGAGGATTGTTCGGAGAGCGTGGGTGTGTCGGTACCGGATGCATGTCGCTTCGGCATATCGTATATGGGTTCCATCGGTAGAGGCGCCGCCGTGAGGATTTGGCTCACGATGCGATCGACGCCTGCCTCATCGAGATGGCGATCTGGGCTCTGCGTGAGGTATGCGATGGCCTGTCTAGGTGTCAAAACTGGCATGGAGCACTGGTCGACCGTAAGCCACTTCGCCTGAGTGAACACAACAATCGGCTGGATCGGGGGCGAGGGGTGGGGTAATCCGTGGAGAGCATACCATTGGTGAAATCGGCGCCGGTGTATATTGTTTTGGTGGATCGGACTGTGCGTTTTAACCCAATGGCTAGACTCTCTTCGAAAACACTGGTCCTCTTTCAGCAAGAGCGCCCCATTCCAGGCCTTCGTTTCAATGAGGAAGATGCCGCTGGGGCCGATTGCTATGTGATCAATTTGGGCATAATCGCCGGGCTTATATTCAAGAACCACATCGTTGATAATGGCCCAAGCCTTTGGGAGGCGAGCCCATAATCGTAGTCCGACGGCGAATTCCCCGCGTGTCCCCTTAGATC
>JAKADO010000158.1 GCA_021820485.1 Bacillota bacterium | reverse complement strand
GACGGCACGCAAACGGTGCTCATGGGGGACCGCGAATCGGATATTTATGATCTCTTTATCATGCCGCGGAATCCCCAGCAGCAGTTATTGGTTCGCGCCGCGTGGGACAGAAAACTCGAAGATCCGCCGGAACAACACCTCTGGGCCGCGGCTGAAGCCGCGTCCATGCTGGGAACCATGACGATCACGGTGCCGAGCAAGCCGGGCCAGCCCGAACGAGCGGCCACGTTAGCATTACGGACGACCGTGGTGCAGATGGCGCGACCGGCCCATCGTTCCGCCACCACGCCCTCGGCCCCTCCCCTGACGGTGGTCTTGGCGCGAGAAACCGCGCCACCCGACGGGATAGAGCCTATTGAATGGTTACTCGTCACCACGTTGGCGGTGACCACGGCTTTTAAGCCCCCATAGGAAACATGACAGAAGCGATCTCCTCGGGTAAGCTCAAAATAACCCCATCTAAAGGAGTGGTGTCTGTCCATGAGCCAGCAATATTCCTCGGAATTCCGCGAAAAGATTGTCCGTGAGGCCCGTGACACCGGCAATGCCAGTTTGGTCGCCCGTCAACATCAACTGTCGGCGTCTATGGTGCGTCGCTGGGTCCGGGAATCGCTCAAACAAACCGCTGTGGAGACCGATACCCTGTCGTTAGTGGACGAAAATGCGCGGTTGAAGCAATTGCTGGGGGAGCGGGAACTCCAACTGACGTTGTTGCGAGAGTTGCTCCAAAAAAAGGGGATTGCTCGGTGACCGAATTATGCGAACAGGTCGCTGCGTGGCACGAGGAACACTCCACGACGCCGCTGACGGTACTGTGTCAGACCGTCGCTTTGCCGCGGGGCACCTTTTACGCCGGGCGGCGACGGCAGCAGGCACCCCAAGAGGACCGTCGCCATCAGGCGCCCGGGCGGGCGCCTCGGGGGTACAGCGTCACCCGCACGGGCACGAAAATCAGTGATGGACAACTGATGGACTGGATCGTGGAGATCTTAGAAACCGAGAATGCCCAGTATGGCTATCATAAAATTACTTGGCGTTTACGGCGTCGTTACCAACTAGTGATTAGTTTCAAGAAAGTATATCGGCTGTTAAAGACCATGGAATTATTGTGGCCCCAGCGTCAGCGAAAGCCCCGCCATCCGCGCCGATTGGCGCGCAACTGGGTGATTACGCGACCTAATCAGTTGTGGGAAACCGATATCACCTACGGGTACGTCGCAGGGGAAGACCGATTTTTCTATCTCCAAGCCATTATCGATGTGTGTGACCGCCTGATTATCGCCTATCATATCGGGCTCCGGTGCTTGGCGCGAGACGTGGCCCACACGCTGCAAGAGGCCGTGGAGGCTCGCCAGCATGAGTGGGGACCCGAATATCCCGTGGTACGCACGGACAACGGGCCCCAATTTACGGACCATGCGTTTGAAACCCAATGCGAAGCACTGGGCATCGAACATGAGCGGATTCCTGTCGCCACGCCCAATATGAATGCGTTTATTGAGTCGTGGCACGCGCAATTAGAGCGCGAGTGTTTAGCCCAGGAATTTGCTACGTATGCCGAGGCTTATGCGGCGGTCACCCAGTGGATTGCCGCATATAATACCCGCCGTGTACACGGCAGTCTCAATTATTGGTCGCCGTGCGAAATGCATGAGCGCGTCCAAGCAGGACTCGCCCACTGGATTCCCGTGCGGGTATAGGCTATTCACTCTTGGCAGCGATCCGGACTGGAGTCCGGACCGTTGCCAAGAGTCAGCCCATTAGGCTGAAAAAGGATGAGATTCGGTGTCTCGTCCCGAGAGAGATCGCTCGTGTTCACAAAACGGGGGCGGAATCGGGTATTCCCCTCGGACAAGGATTTGTCTTAGGGCGTCCGCAAGCGGAGCCCGTAGCTTCCCCGGTGCCTCTCCCCACCACAGTATCGGTGGACGGCGTAAGCAGTTACCCTCTTTGGTGATTTTGTGGTCGGCCGATGGTCACAACCGCCTTGGGTCGCAGTCTGGGCCCCCTAAGGGTTTCAAGATGAAGGCTGCCAAACGTTTCTGACATTCTGGGCGTGGCAGGATGTGTCCCCACGCTGCTTACGCCGATGGGCCCGCCAGTTAGCACCCATCTGGACCTGGCTCCGCGCCATGGGATTCGACTGGCAGAGTGCCACCATGGAAACCTGGGCCGAGTGGGCGCGTTGGCACCGACAGACCCCGGCAGACCTCGCCGCCTTGGCGCGTCAAGCGGAGACGCTGTATCGGCTCTATGCCTTTTGGCATGGGTACGATCCGCATCGCGTGCCCCGACAACCCTGGCCCCGAGATCGGCGTGAGCGAGAACGATGGTTGTATGATGTTACGAACCAATAGCTTTTTCGATCCGCCCCCATTGCACTCAGAATGGGGGCCTTTTCCTGTCGGTTGGTCGTAATCATGCCAACGGAGTGAATGGGACCCCGGGTACTAATATGACCGCCATTTTAGTCGATCCGATGACAAATAGCATTAGCGCCAACACAACGGATGAAAAGTGCCCTTGTGCGGTGGGACGTTCCTCGATCTGAGGGCTTGTTGGCGTGGGGCTCCCGCTATCGCCAGTGGATTCGGACCTTGACTCCGGCCCCGGCCCCACGTTCCACGGTCTGGGCCGAGTGGCTGGCGCAATTGGAGGAACTTGACACCCGCATCCAGCGTCTCGACCGCGCCATTCAACAGACGATGCTCACGCATCCGTTGTATCCGCTCATGCAGGCCTTTCAGACCCTCCGCGGCATCGACTGGATCACGGCCGCCACGCTCGTGGCGGAAGCCGGCGATTTCAGCCAATTTCCCCGGCCTTCCGCGGTTATGGCCTTTACCGGCCTGGTGCCGCGGGAGTCCTCCAGTGGCACAACCCAAGCGCGCGGCCCGATCACCAAAACGGGCAATGCCCATCTCCGACATGTGTTAGTCGAGTCGGCCCATAGTTATCGGTTCCGGCCGAGCTTGCAAGGGGCCGTTAAACGTCGTTTGGCTGCGGTGCCCGACTGGGAGCCCGCCCTGCGCCAAATTAGTTGGCGCGCCCAAAACCGGCTCCATGACCGTCTGCGCCGCGTCAGTGCCAAACGCGGTTACAATGCGGCCTACACGGCCGTGGGTCGCGAAC
>JAKADO010000077.1 GCA_021820485.1 Bacillota bacterium | reverse complement strand
CCCGCTCCAGGCCACGCGCTGTCCGCAGTGCACCGCCGTGCTGGAATCCTGACAATGCGGAGGCGCCAGTGCATGGCGCCTCCGATTCTTCTAGGGGTGAACGGTGATGGGGGACACGGGGCTCTGCACCTCACTGGCTTGGCGCTGCGCCAGCGTCTCGTTGGCGGGCGCGTTGCCCGGTCGCGCGTACACCACCACCTGCCAGGTGCCGGGCATATTGGCGGACAAGGTGAAAGTATTGGCCGGCGCATAGGGCCCGCTGCTCATCCACGTGTTGTCCGGCGACGCATACCAGAATTGATAGACAGGATCGGAAATGTCCGATGCCGCCGCCAGCAGGGAAATTTGGTCCCCTACCTGCACCTCGTTGGCCGTGGTCAACGAGACAAACCCACTCCCGGAGACGCCGCCCGGGGAGACTTGATAGGCTGGCGGACCGATGGTAATGGTGGCGGTTGTGGACTTGGCTTCATACTGAGCGCGTTCCGCGGAAGTCTCATGCAGCGGCGCTGTGGACTCCCGCGCGTAGACCAAGACCGACAGGATGCCGTCAGAAGGCGGGGTGACGGCGATGGAATCCTTGGCGGAGAATGCACCCGAGGAATGCCACGTGTCGCCGTCCATGGCCCACCAAAATTGATATTCGGCATTTTTGAATCCGGTCGGGGATGCTGTGACCGTAATCGGGACACCAGACGCTCCGCCGGTGGGCGCGTTCAAGGCGACTGTCTGGCCGAGAGCATTTTGATATCCCTGGTTGTTCCCCACCGCATGGTCCACCCATTGCACCGACAACGGATGGCTGGTCACTTCCGCCATAAATTGATCGGTTGCGGCAGCGTTTTGCGTAACGGTGGTCGTGAGCGTGGTGCCGGTGCTGGTTGAGGCCACCACCGCCCCTGTGGTCGTGTTGATGATGGATAAGGTTTGCCCGGTCGTGAGTGGAATGGGCGTGTCCGCCATGAGCGTGACAGGCTGACCGGTGCGTTCCTGCGGACTTGACGCATAGAGTGCAACGGCATTGGTGCTGCTGTTGGCGCTTACCCAAGAAGCGCTCGAGAAAATGCCTAAGGTGCTCAAAGCGACGACGGCGCCGGGCAGTATCCAACGAGAAGACATGTTTTCATTTACCCCTTTCGCATACGCTGCCATTCCTGTCGAATGGTAAGAACGTCATCCAGATGCCGGCGGACCCGGCCAAAAACCTCCAGCACTTCGCCATAGACCTCGGGGCGGGTCCGCCGCCCGGAGATGCCGTGCATCCAGAGGCTGGCCACGTTGGCCAGCACCCGGGTCCAAGCGTAATACTTGATGAGGAGCCGCAGGCGGGCCTCCTCGCCCAACCAGTGCCGCTCGTAATGGCTGGCTGGATCAGAATGCCCTCCGATGTGCAGCACCACGGATTCAGGCCAAAAGATGGTCTCGTAGCCCATTCTGCGGATGCGGATGCCGAGTTCGGTATCGTCGTGCCACTTGGGCAACCGGTCATCGAGCGGCCAAATTTCTTCCAGGCCTGCCACCCGAATCACCATGCCGCACCCCATCGGGTAATCGACAGATTGCCCCGCCCAGCCCGCGATTTCCTCTTGGTGCTGAATAAGCGGCTCACCCCAAAGACGGTCACGGCCATGGCCGTTGGGATCCAAAAAGGAGCCCGCCCCGTTGATGGTTTGTCCGCCTTCGGTGAGCACCAACGGCGCCACCGCCCCCGCTCTGGGAAACCGATTCAGGCAGTTAACCGCGCTCGCGAGCCAAGTTTCAGTGGCCCGGCCATCGGCGTCCAGGAAGGCCAGAGCCTGGCCATCGGCATACGACGCGCCCAAGTTGCGTCCGCCTGCCACGCCCAGGTTTTCACCGGCCATGATGGGACGGACTCGCGCGTCGTTGCGACTATAACGGTCGATGATGGCGGGACTCTGGTCTGTCGATCCGTTGTCCAGTACAATGAGTTCCAGCGGGCTCGGCTCGAGCGCGAGCACCGAGTCGATGGCCTCAGCCAATACCTCGGCCCCATTGTAGTTGACAATGATGACCGACACGTCGGCCACGCGCAGGGAATTCATGACATCACCTCGCGATAGACGTCATGGTGGGCCTTCCAAGTGTCCTGCCAAGCAAAAAGCGCGGGCATGCCATCCCCATCCTCGCGCGGCAACTGAAATCCCTCTACGATCCCCTCAGCCAAGTCCTCCTCGGAGAAGCCCGCCGTGACGTGAAGCCGCGGATGCCGAATGTCCCGCGCCACGCCCGTGGGCGTGCTCACCACGCGGCTCCCCTGATGGAGCGCCTCCACGATCGGGAGGCCAAAGCCTTCGTAGCGGGAGCTTGTCACCACGAGGTCCGCGTGCGCAAGAAAACGGGCCAACTCTTCATCCGGTAGATAGCCCGTGACCCGAATGTCGGTCCGATCGCCCACCCTTTTCAAAAACGCCTCCGTCTTCCAACCGCGGTTTCCCACCAGCACCAATTGATGGGGCAGATGGTGCTCATGCCGCACGGCATCCCAGGCGGACAGTAATCCAGGGAGGTTCTTGCGCGGCTCCACCGTGCCCAAGTGGAGAAGATAGGGCACATCCAGCGGCGGCGCACCGCCAACCCGCGGAAGACGATCCGCTCCCTCGTGGATGACGTGGATGCGATCTTTTTGCACCAGGTGAGGGTAATATTCCACCAAGTCCTGTGCGACCTCACTGGACGGCACCACAATGGCCGCGCTGGTCCTGAGCGCCTCCGGCACAACCCGCGCCAGATACCGGACTGTCGCCTCATCCACAGTCTCCGGCAAGCGGCAAAAGGTCAAGTCATGAATGGTCGCCACTTTGGGCATCGAAAGGCGCGGCGGCACGGCGAAAGCCGGGCCGTGAAAGACCCCGTCCGATCTCTTCCGCAACGCCCACGGCACCATGAAGGACAGCCAGGGAAACGGCCGTCTGGCCGGAATGATGGCTGGTTCATTGGACAAATCTTCAAGACCCGCTTTCGTGAACGACATAGGCACGAGGCGGACACTGCCGGCGTACTCCCGGTATCCCTGAAACAATCCCAAGATATATTGAGCGATTCCGGACCGCTCGTTCTGGACTGAGAGTACGCGGACATCCATCAAGACATCCACTTCGACACCTCCAGCGTCCATCCGACACGGACAGTAGTGTACCACAATTTTACAGTCCCTCGTACGGACGCTATCCGGCGTAATCCGACCCGACCGTAATCTCGATGTCCCAGGGCGCGGTGTGGTAGGGTACGAAATTCACCACGCTGGAACCCAGCATTTGCTGGAAACGCTGGCTCAGGAAGCGGTCGCCGGAGGTGTTGGTAATCACCGATTGCGTGTAATTGTGCTGATTGGCCCAACCCACCCCGGTCACGGTATAGCCTTCAGCCTGCAATTTCTGCGCCAAGTGCTGCGCCGGCGCCAACGTCTGGACCCCACTGAGGATCTCGACACGCAGGCTTTTCTTTTGCTGGGCGGTGAGCGGATCAGCAAGCAGCACGTCCTGCACCAAAATAGAGCTTAGGCGAGGGTCGTAAGTCCAGTAGGAGAGGCGCACATGCATGTAGGGATCCATATGCGTGGAGCTGTGCCCCGGTATGGTGCCGTAGCGAACCGAGGAGAGGTTCAGATGGCGCGCGAAGAGGCCTAGGGCGATGAACTGGTTCACGTTCATGTTGGTCGCGCTCAACGAGGACATCAAGTCATGCGCCAGCGCCGGAATGCGGGGAATCATGCTGGGTTGGAGCAACTGGTGCGCCATGTCGCGTAGAATGACCTGCTGCTGCTGAATGCGGCCAATGTCTCCTTCGCTGGTATTGCGAAAACGCACGAACTGCAGCACTTGAAGACCCGTCAAATGCTGCACGCCAGCGTGCAGGTTGATGCCCAGCTTGCCGCTGGACACGTCATAGACTTCATTGTGGGGCACATCCACCGTCAATCCGCCCATGTCGTTAATCAGCTTGGCGAACTGGAACATGCTGATGTAGGCGTAGTAATCGATGGGCACGTGGAAGGTGTTCTCCACCACCCGCACTGTTTCCGGCGCTCCCCCAAAGAAGGTCGCCTCCGCAATTTTGGTCATCCCCACCCCCGGCACATTGACGCGCGTGTCGCGGGGGATGGACAACACGCCCACCTGCTTGGTTTTTGGGTCAATCGAGACCAGAATCAAGGTGTCGCTGCGATTGCGCACCTTCTTCCCTGTCAGCACCTGATTGCTGCTGCTCGTTTCCAGCGAACTCCCCATCAACAAAATGGTGATGCGGTGCTGAAACAAGGCATTGGTGCCGGCTGCCTTCACCGTCGACGAAAAGACGTTGTTCAGGTTGGAGAGATATCGCTGATATCCATACGCGCCGCCGCCCAACACCACAATGATGGCGACCAGGACGCCTATCCAGCGTCGGCTCTTTTTTCTCTTCGGTTTGGGTTCATTCTGCTGTTTGCTGTGTCGTCCCACACAATCGACTCCTCTTGGACGGAAATGATCGAAAAGTGCATTCGAGTACTTAATAATTAAACGACAAAACCCTTAAAAGAGTTACACGATAGCGACCTATCGAGCTCCTCGCCTATTCCCAGTGTACCAGCCGCGATTGTCGAATTCTTTCTTTTGCCAAAACAAGGACTCTCTGGCAATTAGCGCGAAAATCCTCTAAGTTTGCAGATCGACCTCATTTTATCGGGAAGGATTGGTTATATGCGCAACGCACGTTTTGCTCTGGCGTCCGCCGCCGCGCTGGTGTTCGCCACCATAGGCCTCTCGTCAGCCGGAGCGCTGGCCGCGAACCGCACCGCGGTGGCGCAAGGCACCGCGTCCGCCGTCGTCGACAGCGCCACCGTATTTGGCAGCACCCCGTCCAATACACCCGTGACCGTCAGCATCGTGCTGAAGACCCGCAATGCTGGACAACTGCAAGGCTTTATTCAAAGCACCGTGACCCCCGGCAGCGCCAACTACCGAAAATTTCTCTCCACCCCACAGTTTGCCGCACAATACGGGCAAAGTCCGGAGACCATACAAGCCATTGAACAATACTTTCAACAATATGGCATCACCTCCTCGGCATACGCCGACAATCTGGACATCACCTTAAACGGCACAGCGGGGCAGTTTGACCAAGCCTTCAGTGTGGTGTTGGAGAACATGTCCTACCATGGACAAAATTTCCATGGCACCAAGGACGCCCCCACCCTGCCGAATCAGGTGGCGTCCTCGATTCTAGCGGTGTTGGGCCTCACCAACTACTCGCCATTCAGCAGCACGGCGGTGCAAGTGCCCCAAAGCCAGCTCTCAGCCCTTCCGACCAGCAAAAAGTCCGGCACGCCAAGCCAACCTCCGCAGGGCTGGATGTCTCCGCAGTCGATGGAGCAACGCTACAATGTGACGCCACTCGTGCAGTCGGGCGATCTAGGCCAGGGCCAAACGCTCGGCATTGTCACACTGGCCTCCGTCAATCCGTCGGACGCCTATACCTATTGGAAGGCCTATGGGATTCCCAGCGCCCGGAACCGCGTCACACTGGTGAATGTGGATGGCGGGGCTGGTGCCGTATCCAACAGCGCAGGCTCCGGTGAAACCACGCTGGACGTGGAGCAGTCGGGCGCCATCGCTCCGGACGCGCACATCATTGTGTACCAGGCGCCCAACACCGACTACGGATTCGCCGACGCCTTCTTCAACGCCATTTCCGCCAACCAGGCCGGTTCCCTCTCGGTCAGTTGGGGCGAGAGTGAGACAGCGGTGAACTACTACATCGCGCAAAAAGAAGAGTCGCCCAACTATGCTCAGGTCTTCAACGAGGCCTATCAGGAGGCGGCGGCCCAAGGCATCAGCACCTTTGCCGCAACGGGCGACTACGGCGCCTACCAGGCGACGTCCGATCTCGGCACCACCAATCTGGCTGTGGGCAATCCCGCCGACAGTCCCTATGTGACAGCGGCCGGCGGGACCACGCTCCCCTCGAGCTATTCGCCCATTCTGCCGCAAATTGGCGTCACCATCGGCCAAGAGCGCGCCTGGTCATGGGACTATCTCTTCCCGTTGTGGCAAGAGTTTGGTGCGTCCAGTGAAGCCTCATGGGCTCTTCAAAACTTCGCCGGCAGCAACGGCGGATACAGTGTCATCTTCCCGCAGCCGAGCTACCAGAATGGCGTCAGCGGTGTGGACACCTATCACGCGGTTCCCTGGTTCACCCCCACAAACAACAACACCGCGTTCAGCTTCAACCCGTCTCCTATAGTCATCCAAGGACAAAGCAACGGCGGGCGGGCCATGCCTGACCTCTCGATGGATGCTGACCCCTATACCGGGTACGCCATCTACAGCAAATCCCTCTTTGGAGGCTGGAGCGTGGGTTGGGGCGGCACCAGCTTTGTCGCTCCCCAGTTGAATGGCATTGCGGCCCTGATTAATGAAAAGGTGGGGTCGCGCACCGGATTTTGGAATCCCCAAATCTACCGTTTCGCGCAGACCGCGACGTCGCCCTTCACGCCACTTGACGCGTCCGGAACGACCAACGACAACCTCTATTACACGGGCACGCCCGGCACCCTGTACAATCCAGCGACCGGCCTCGGCACCCCGAACGTCGCCGCGTTGGCCAACGCCTTCGTGAAGCGCTAAAGCGCAATCGCTCTGAGAGCCCGCCCCCGCGCGGAGGCGGGCTCTTTCCTTTCTTAAGACCAACCCAAGCGCCAAAAACAAGGGGTTTTCGACACTCGTGTCGAATCCTAATCCATCACACCTAGGGACTTTTGCTAAAGGAGTTTGACCATGCCAGCACCACGGTTTCTTGCCCCCCTTTTGGGCGTCGCCGCCTTCAACCTCTTGTTGTTCAGCAGCATCGCGGATGCGGCCACGCTCCGCCCCGACGTTCTCTATCGGCCGGGCGCCTCGGGTCTCCCCGCCACCCCCGCCTACGCCAACGCGGCGGTGTTCCGGGATCTTTCCACACTGCACTCCAGCGCCAAAGAACGCGTCGTCGATGTGGTGGTCGATTCGCCGGCGCGCATTCAGGCGCTGCAGGCATACAGCGCCGCCGTGTCCAACCCGTCGAGTCCCTGGTTCCACCACTTTTTGACGCCCGCCCAGCTCAATCGGCAATTTGGGCCCACGGCGGCGATGGTGAGCCAAGCGGAATCCACCATGGTGCAGGCCGGTTGGCAGGTCCTCTCGCGACAAGGACTGGTCGTTGCCGCGCGAGTACCCGGCGCTTCCCGAAGTCCCGGACTTCCGGTGTCTCCCGACATTTGGTCGATGAGCGGGTTTGCCCCGCACGGCATCATTCGCCGCCACGCGGCCCCGAGTCCCGTGGTGGCCCGGCGCCCGAGCAACACGTCCCAAGCCAGCGCGGCCCCGGCCATGAGCCTAGCCGGCGAAAACTTCAACCAGCCGCCAGTGGTGCTGCAGCAGACCACCGCGTCCAACGGCGACGTGGTCAGTGTCATGAGCTGGAACCCGCTGGTCAAGACCAGCGTCCCCGCCGGGCTTCCTCTCAATCTCTTCGTCACGGTGGAGGATCCGCAAGGAAACTTTCTTCCCATCAGCAACGTGGGGAACGTCAATGATACCGTGCAGTCCTTAGTCTCCTACGGGGCCGCGGCCATGCCCAGCACCTCGAACACGCTCTGGCAGCTGCCCATCGCGGCCTGGCAGGATGTGGCCGCTGGCGACACGCTCACCCTGCAAGTGACGCTGAACGACGGCACCAACCTGAACGCGTCGTTCCCGCTCCCCGCCTTCACGGGACCCGCCACGGCGCTCTCGCCGTTGACCGGCCAGCAAATGAACGCGTTTTCGGGGCTGAAGTCTTTCCCTGCGCATTTGGGAGCGGTGGCGCTCTTCACTGTTGGCGCGCCCCCCAGCCAATCGGACTTGTCCCTCTTTCTCGGGCAAAACACAACCGTCCAGGGAAACCCGCCCATCACCTTCCATTATGAAGATGGCGCGACCGCCAGCGAGGCGGGGCAAACCAGCGATTCCGAAGAGTCACAGCTCGATTTGGAGGCGGTCGCAGGAGCGGCGCCGGGCGCGCCCATCGAGGAATATGTCTATCCGGAAAACGACAACAACGACCCGCTCATTTCCTATCTTACCGACCTGAGCCAGCAGTCCACCGCCAAGATTGCGAGCCTTAGCTATGGATTCTATGGAGAGGACCCGTCCACCCTCACCACGCTGATGAACGCCTTGACCGCCGAGGGGATCACCTTCTTGGAGGCCAGCGGTGACCAAGGAGCCTGGAACGGCGGCATCGATCCCGGCCCGGTGGGTCTTTCCAGCCTGGAGCAAGTGCCCTCAGTGCTGAGTGTTGGCGGCATGGACTTGGCGGCCCCCGCCACCACAGACGCCAGCGGCAGCACCACGGCCATTACCGGGCCAGCCATTGCCAAGGCGTGGGGCGGCGACTACCTGAATGGCATTCCCGTCGGCGCGGCTGGCGCCTATACCAACCTCAACGCCGCCACGTCGGGCGGCTACAGTTCCACCACCCCGATTCCCTCTTGGGAAAACGGATTCCTGCCCTCTGGCGCCACCGGCTTTGGGGTTCCCATCATTGCCACGGAAGCCGGATATCCGGGACTCAGCGGATATCTTCAGGGACAGAACGTGGTGTTTGGCGGCACCAGTCTCGCGGCGCCGCTGACCGCCGGCTGGCTGGACGATGTGGAGTCGCTCTTGAACCTCAAGTCCACCGGAATGGGTGACATCAATCCCCTGCTGTTTCAAGCGGCCAAAGCAAATTCCAGCATGTTCACCCAAGCGCTGTGGGGTGCGGATGGCGTTTACAGCATTGCCAACGCAAAATCCGGGACGTGGAATCCCATGACCGGGCTTGGCATGGTGAATTGGCAGCAATTCATTGCCCAGTATTACAGCTTGGTGCCCAGCGGGTCCCCAAGCGTGAGCTTGGCAACTCCGGTCGCAAATCCCCAGTCCGGCAATCCCATCAGCGTCGTAGCTCAAGTCGGCGACATTGCCGAGCCCCACTACCAGTTCTGGGTGGAAAGCCCCCAGAACCAGTCATGGCACAGTCTAGGCGCCTACTCCACCACCCCGACGGCCACCTTTACGCCCAACGTGCCCGGCACCTGGACTGTGAAAGTGTTTGTCAAAGGGGCCAACGGCGTGGTCGCGACCTCCCACCTGATGCTTAAGGTGGCGAGCACCCAGCCGATGGTCTCGTCGCTGGCCATGACCCTCAGCAATGTGGCCAACCCCGTTCCCCAAGGCACCGCGCTCACCATTTCGACCAGCGCCACCCAGTCTGGCGGGACCAGTCCGATTGACTATCAGTTTTGGATTCATGGCCCCAACGACCGATGGACCGTGGCGCAAGACTATAGTCCCGAGAGTCAGCTCGCATTAGGTCCGCTGTCCCCCGGGAGCTATACCATCGCTGTCTATGCCCTCACCCAGTCGGCGCTCAAAAATCGCCAATGGAACACGGCGTTCTACCAAACCACCGTCATCAACGTGGCATCCCAAGTGGCGCTGAACCTGCCATCCAGTGCCTCGACCGGAAATCTTGCGACCATCGGGGCCACGGCCACGCATCTCACCAACCCGGTGTATCAGTTTTGGATCGAGCCGCCTACCGGCCCTTGGCAAGCGTCGGGGAGCTATTCGCATCAGGGCTCGTGGTCGTTCGTGCCCACCGTGGCCGGCACCTATCATGTGGTGGTGTACGCCAAAGATCCCTATGCGCCCGCCACGGCCGCCTTTTCGGTGGTGAGCTCGGAGGCGCTGATCGTTTCCCCGTAACGCCTTCGCGCCGCCTAGTCTCGGGCGGCGTGAAGAATGAGCTGTTTCGCCAAGCGGCGAATGGGCGATTTGATGGGACGCGGAACAAACCGCGCCACAAACACGACAAAGCGGACCGGCGCCAATCTGAGAATGCGCTCGCGGAGCCATAGGTGATGGGGCATGCCGTCATACCCACGACCCGGCAGATTCAGTTCCCGATCCAAGACGAAGGCACCGCTCACCCCCAAAAGCTCCTCGTGCTTGCGCCACAGCTGCTTATACATCATGACCCGCCGTTCATAGGTGGTGGTGCGCACCATGGAGCTGTTGTGGACGCGATAGATGTAGCCCTCCACGGGCAACACCTCGCCCAAATAGCCCGCCTTGGCCAGGCGAATGGCGAAGTCCCAGTCTTCCCAGCCAAACACAAAGCTCTCGTCATAGCCTTTCAGGTCTTCAAACACGGAGCGCCGAATCACGAGTCCCGCATGCACTTGGTTTTCCGCCAAGATGGTGGGCAGATACAAGTCTTGTGGTCCCCATACCCCGCGTATGTCGCCAAAGTAGCGCAGGATCGGCGAAACAAAGGCGAGGTCGGGATGAGACTCCAGCGCCTCCACGGCCGCCGCCACGGTGCGCGCCTGCAAGAGGTCGTCCGCATCGCAGAAGGCCAAGTAGGCGCCATCCGCCTTAAGGGCGCCGTAATTGCGCGCCCCAGGCAATCCCGAATTGGTCTTATGGTACACGCGAATGCGGCTGTCCTTCTGTCCCCATTGATCCAGCTTGGAGACAAAGGCGCCATCGGTGGATCCATCATCGACCAGAATAATCTCGAACTCCGGGTAGTTCAGCCCCAAGAGGCTCTTCACGGTGCGGTCAATGGTCGCTGGCGAGTTGTAGCAGGGCACCACGATGCTGACCTTGGGCCAGATGCGCAACGCCTCGCGTGGCGGCGCGGGATCCTCGAGCAATGTCCGATAGTCAAAGGTGCCCTGCCGCTGATATTCCTGCACCCGCGCCATGGCGCGCTCGCCCACCTGCCGCACTTGCTCCGGCTCTTTGAGGGCCCGCCGCAAGGCAGCATCCAGCTCCTCCGGGTTGAATGGATCGACAAGCCATCCGGCGCCATCAGCCAGCATTTCCCGCATTCCGCCGAACTTGGAAGCGATGACGGCCCGGCCATAGGACATGGCTTCGAGGCACACGTTGGGCCAGTTCTCAAAGCGGCTCGGAAAGACGCAGGCGGTGGCGGACTGGTATTCGCGCGTCAATTGGTTGCGGTCCACAGGCCCCATGAACTCAAACGCGTGCATATGGCGCGCCGGGATGAGCTTCAGAAGCTTGGTGCGGTACGACAGTCCCTGCTGATAGGTGTCCCCGCCAATCAGGCGCAGTCGAAAGCGATGCCCCTCGTCCAACAGCCGCACGGCGGATTGGACCAGCAGGTCGACGCCTTTCCGATGCTCCATGCGGCCCACGTACAAGAGTGTCATCACGCCGTCCTGCACAGCCCGGGCTTCGTGGGACGACCGAAACTGGGGAATCGGGTGCCACTTGCGCGCGTAGGCGCGCCTGACGAGATTTTGATACTGGTCGCCCAAATCCTCACAGGGAACGGTGGCCACATCCGCATATTTCAACGCATAGCGCTCAATATTAAAGATGGCCTGCCGATAGAGCGAGCGATGCTCTTCATTCAACTGATCGCAGAACTCGAGCGACATATGGCTGTGCACGACCAACGTGACATCGCGGAACGCCCCGAGGAGCCGCTTGGCCTTAATCGCAAAATAGCCTTCGCCCTGATACTCGGGAAATTCCACCAGGTCATAGTTCCACTCGCGCTTCAGCCGGCGAAGTTTTTTATACAGCTGATAGGAATAGCCGTGCGGGTCAGTGCTAAATCCATTCATCGATTGAATCAGTTCAATGCGAAACCCATCCGGGTGCTGGACCGATCGCGGCAGTGGCTCACGCTTTTGATGCCGCTTTTTAGGCGCAGGCTCTTCCACTTTCTTAGCCTCGGTGATGACCACCACCTGGTGTCCGCTGCGCACGAGCTCACGGGCCATAGCCTCGGTATAGACGCCAATGCCGCCCGATGGGTTCAATCCGGGGAACTCCCGACTACAAAGAACGATGCGCATCTTCCAGGGATCCCCCACATTCCACCGATATTTCAACGCAAAAAATGACATTCTTCCTCAAAAATAATACCTGATGGATGTTAATTGGGGAAACGGTAGATCACGTCTTCTTGGCCAACTTTTGGTTGCATCTGCGTGGAAAAGCATGGATTCCTCCCCAAACATTGACTCCCGGGGTTGTCGATCGCCTGTCGAATTGAGGCGCATTTTCGTTCCGATAGCCGGCACGCCCTGCCGAACTCCGCGGATGGAGCCGACGCAAAGGACCGCCCTCGCCGGGGCGGTCCTTTGTGTGGCGCGATCTCAACCAGACGCTAGCCGTTCAACGCTTGGAACAAGGCGTCCACGTTCAACTGGCCCAGACCCGTGACGGCGTTGTCCTGCGCGGTCTCGGTGTACGCCCCGTTGTTCCCGAAGCGCACGGGGGTCATGATGGATCCGCCAGGCAGCCGGAACGACGGCACGCGATACAGACTGTAGAGCATGGGATTCACATTGCCCTGTAGGCCGTCATAGTTGGCCAAGTCGGCCATCCAGCCCGCAAAGAGCGGGGCGCCCGCGCTGGTGCCGCCGGATAGATTCTCGGCACCGTCGAAGAATCCGAAGTAGCCCGGGGTCACCACGGAGGCCGGAAGCGAGAAGTCCGGGGTCATCCGTCCGGTGAGCGAGGGGTTCACCATGGCCTGATACCCCGGGGTCGGCTCAATGGTGCTGATGCCGCCGCTGGCAATCATGTTCTGCACCGAGAGGAACTGCAGCAAGGTGGAGTGGCCAATCTCCCGGCCAATGTTGCCGCCCCACATGGCCGCCGAGTTCAACTGGCCATGGGTGCCGACCGCGTCTTCGGTGCCGCCGATGGCGCTCACTTCGGCGCTGTTGGCGGGATAGCTGGGCTGCGGCGCGAAAGCGATGGAGGCTGGGACCCCGTAATACACATATTGGGCCCCGGAATACGCCCCATTGTCACCGGCCGAAACGCTGATGGTGATGCCCTCCAAGTTGGCCATTTGGGCCAGCATATCCCAGGTCTGTTGGGCCCCCGGCGAGAACAGCTCCTCGACCAGTTCGCCACCGCCGTAGCTGATGCTGAACACCGAAACCTGGTCCTGCATCGCAACTTGGTTCAGGGCGCTTCTGAGGCTTCCCGCCGAGTACACAGTGATGTTCGCCCCCGGCGCCGAGCTCTCCATCATCTGCAAATCGAGGCTCATTTCCCCTTCAATGCCGCCATATCCCGAGTCCGGGATGGAATTCGGCCCCACGTAGCCGGTGCTGAAGTGCTCTACCGGAAGATTAAACTTGCCGGCGAACATGGTGGCGTCATTCTCCGGCACACCAAATCCAATCCCAGAGGTGCCGCCATTTGTCGAGATGCCGCCGGCCGTGTAGACCCCGATCCTCGGCGCATAGCCATACGATTCAGCTTGCGTGCCCGCATTGACCAGCTGCTGGGCGTTGAACGCCGTGTTCACATTGTTGCTGGCCGGATTCCAGGGCGCGATCATCGGCCCGGAAAGTCCGTACTGCCCCAGGAAGTTAGCCGCATTGGCAACCTTCACCGCGGGCCCCACAAAGGCTGCCGCCGGCAATTGCACGGTGGCGGAGTAGGTGCCGTCCGAGATGGTCATGGCCATGCTGATGGTCTGCTGTTGGCTCATGGTGAAGTCAGTGAGGATTTGACCCGCAGCCGGGTTGGAGTACCACTGCACCAACCCCGCCGCCCCGGCAAACGGTCCCTCCGTGCCGACCACCGACAAGAAGTTGGTGTCGGGCTGTCCGTTCAAGGTGGCGGTGACCAGATACCGAACGGCTAATCCGGGCGCACGGGCCCCGTCCGTCACGCGCTGCACCGTGACCGAGAATGGGCCATCGCTGGCGGTCGAGGTGGCCCCCGTTGGCGTTGGCCTCATGGCACTCAAGGGCGCCCACTTGGCGGTGAGGTGCTTTGCTTCCATGAATCCCGTGCTGGGCGTGCCTTGTGCGAAACCGGTCAGACTCCCCGCCCCGCGAAGCCATGAGGGAAGCGCGAGCGCCGTGTTGGGCGCCACGAAGGAGGTGCTTCCTTGCTTATATTGCGTCAACTGCGTCCGGAACAGCTGGTTCACTTGCGCTACGGTCCCTGACACCGCAAGCATTTGGTTCTGCTGCACCGCCTTCAAGCCCGCCTTTTGGAATCCGGCGATGATTTGGCTCACCAAGGCCGGATCCGGTCCGTACTTGGCCATCACTTCCGCATGGGTCATGAAATGATGATAGAAGGGCGAATGCGGCGTGCTCACCGCCTGGGCCATTTGCGCCAATCCCGCGGGATCGCGCGACGGCAGCACCACCCCGAAGTGGAAGGGTGCGGACGGGCTCAACGGCCCCACCTTTTGGCTGTGGGCAGTGACGCTCGGGGGCAGAATGGGATCCATCGCCGGCAGAAGATGCGGCGTGGCGGCTGCGACCGGGGCGCCGGGCACCGCGAGGAGCCCGATGGCGGGGAGACTGGCGGCTAAAGCGATTCCTGCTGCCTTTCGACCAATGTTCATGTTTTACCTCCGTTATTCGTTAGTAGGGTGCTTCTCTGGATGCAGCCACCCCTTTGGAGGCGCGGAACCGGCCCCCTTGCGGGGACCGGTCCGTCGGCTCCAGAGTGACTAGAACGTGCCGTTGGCGCTGCCGCCATCGATGGTGATGTTGGCCACATCGGTGGTGGGAACCGTGGTGGCGTTGGTCACCGTCAGGGTGTACTCCCCGGGCGATCCGGTGACCGGCGCTAGGGTCAGGTTGCCCGCTCCGGAGGAGAAGTTCAGGTTGGGCGAGGCGCTGGTGTCCACGACCATGGCGTCATTCGAAGAGAGGCTTGTGATGGGGTTCCCGAACTGGTCCATGACGTTGACATTCCACGCGTAAGTGTACGCTCCCGCCTTTCCGCCTTGTGTGGCGACACCCTTGTTGGTGCCGGCAAAGGTCACGACGGCAGCCTGAACATAGGCGGCAGAGATGGAGACCTTCTGGGAGTGGCTGTCAACCAGCCATACCTCAACGCCGTTTTGCCCCGCAGGAATCGTGACTTGGCTAATCACCTGTCCGCTCTGGGTTTCAAAGGCGGCGGTGGAGGAGCCCGCGGTGAGGTTCACCGTCACGCCGCCGGCCGGCGCGTTGACGATGTTCCCGGTGCTGTCGGTGGCGTGCACCCAGACCGCAATTGGCGTGTTGGCGGTGGCCGTCACGTCTCCGGACATCTTCACGTTGTAGTTGGTGTCCGTGGAGTAGTTGGCCGCGTCAGGCACGTCCTGGCTGATTTCCATGCCATTAGCGAAGAGGCCAACGCCCGCCGCGGGTCCGGCATCCACCGTCACCGTCGCGGTGATGGGTGCAACCGCGCTATTGGACGCATCCCAGATCTTTACCGTGTAGGTGCCCGCCATGTTGGTGGTCACTGGGATGACGCTGTTGGGTCCGTTGTAGTTCACCGTTCCGTTGACCGTGCCATAGAACGGGTTGGTGCTGGTGATGGTGTAGTTCAGGGTGTCGCCCGTGTCCATGATGGCGTGGGCGGCATTTTCCTCACTCACCAAAACCTCGGGGTATCCCGACCCGGTGCCGGCCACGTAGCCGGAGCCTTGAGTGGTGGCCACCAGTTGGCTCACCAAGCTACCCGTCTCCACCACGCTGGCGGAGTACTGCTGTGCATGATAGAGGGAATAGCCCGACGGCAGGTTGGCTGTCACGTAGACATCCCCGTCGTTGCCCTTGGAGAGTGCTGTGGCGGTAATCGAGGCCATGCCGTTCCCATTGACATAGACGGTCTGGTCACTGGGTGTGCCCGTTCCACCGGAGAGCTGCAGGGGCTCGCCACTTTGGATGTTGTTGATGGGCTTCACATTGGACGTGTCTTGGAAGGTGATGCTGGTGCCGTTGGGTGCGGCCACCGGATTCCCCAGCACATCCTCAATTTGCGCGCTGATGGTGAGCGACGGGTTTTGCGGCGTGACGTCAACCACCTGCTGCGCCCCGGCGGGCGTGTTCTGGCTCGGCATGACCGCCAATTGGTATGGACGTCCCGTCGTGATGGTCACGGGCACCACCAACGACTTGGTGAGGCCCTCTGAGATGGTGACGTTATAGGTGCCCGCCGCCAGCCCCTGGCCGTTGTACACCATGGTGACGAAATACTGACCCGTCTTGGCGTCGCCGCTGACCGTGGCGCTCAAATCGGCCACCGCCTGCCCGCTCGCTGTGGTAACGCTCACCGACGGCTTCGGCGCCGGAACGCTGAGCCCGTTTTGGTCCACAGCCTGAACCCCGAAGCCGTAGGTGGTCGTGCCATTGGGGCCCGATAGCCAGGTGTTGAGACTCTCGCTCAAGTTGTGCTGCGCATAGTTGTCATTGGCGACCTGGTCTGCGGTGAAGGTGAATCCGGAGGGACCGGACCAACCCGAGAGGGTTCCGGGTGGTACAACCTTTATCTGGACTGGGGAGACCACCTGTAGGCCGTTGGTGACATTGGAGATGGTCACAGTAACCGTGCCGGTCTGACCCGGAGTCGGGACTAGGAACACGTTATCGAGACCTGCGTTCTCCGCGTCGATGGGCATCGTCACGGAAGTCAGATTGGTTTCCTGAATGCCGTTGCCATTGTAGTAGTCAAGGGTGGCGGGGCCGGAAACCGAAATCACCGCCGTGCCGCCATCGCCAATCCCGGTCGACCCATTCATGGGGATCTGGTTTTGGT
>JAKADO010000157.1 GCA_021820485.1 Bacillota bacterium | reverse complement strand
ATTTGTGCGGCGTCGGCTGACCACAGGTGAGACACATCCGGGGCTCCTTTCTACGACGGTTCCTGGCCGCATCCATCGCACCAGTTCAAATGATCTCGACGATAGAGCATGTAATCTACCCCTGGAATATCGGGTTCCCACCCTTCACGCTTGTCTGCATGAGATCCCGCCAATTGTGCCATACAGATAATACAAAACTGCAACGTCAACTCAGGCATCGCCGTCTCCTTCCCCTGGGAAGCACTCTGCAAGGCTTTCATACAACCCGGCCGCGTCATCAATGGCCTCACCCAAGATAGTTCGGTACCGAGCGATCCCGGCTCGTAGTCGCCGGACTTCGGCGAGCAACAAGGACATGGCGGTTCGGCTCTCCGCAACAAACCGCGCATCGGGAATCCGATAGCCGGAATAGAATCCCCCGCCCGCACTGTCATACTCCGTGCGGCTCAGCATCGGAAGCGTCCCTAACCCCAGGTCTGCGTCCACTTTTGCCGTCCACGGTCCCGGTTTCGCGGCCTGCGTGAGGCTTTCCCAGGCTTGCAACTGCTCGTCGCTAATCGACATCATCGCCACCTCCGTTTGCATAGATTCCGCGCACTCACTCCCGTCCTGATCCATCCAACGTGTCAATGATGGGGCCTCCATTACCACTTTCGCGATAACCGTTCTACCCTCAGCATTCATCGCCATCATCCCCTCCTTCTTCCACCATCCGGGCCAAGGCGTCGTCGACAATCTCGCCAATCCGCTCAACGACGGCATCCACGTCAATCGGCCAATCCGTGGTGGCGCGCATCACCTCCGCACGTATAGCCCGCAATGCTTTTTCCTGGCGGTCAAAAATTGGCTGGAGTGCCCTCACACGCGCAGCGATCCTCTCCTTCGCGAGATTCGGCGGTTCCCCCTCCGGCACCGCCGCCCTCGCTTGCCCCCTCTTGTGCCCGATCTCCGCGTAATACGCTTTCACGCAGGCCTTTTCGTCCGCCGACAACTCCCGGAACCCGTCCCAAAAATTGCGTCCGGTGGGCGTGCTCAAGGCGTTCAACGAGGCTGCGTAGCGTTGGGCTTCTTCGGACTCCGCCGAACCCTGTGCCGTCAGCTCCCAACACTCCGGGCAGATCCAGACCAAGTTGGTCGTGTCCGGGGAAATCACGCGCCGCCAGGCCGCCGCTTCCACCAGCCTTTCTGCGGCCTCATAGCTCGCCGCTTCCGGGTAATCCTGTTCGACCCCGCAATATGCACATTCGACCCGGTACACGTTCCACAGGCCGCCGTCGTACCACAACGGGAGGGCGGTCGGCCATCCTGGCCGCTTGGGCTCATTGTCCCGCATCGTCCGTCGCCTCCACGGCGGCCCCTGCTGTGGTGGCCGTCAGGACGGCCAAGAATGCACGAGCAAGTGCCTCCAAGGGGTTCTTTCCCCACCCAGAACACCCCGCTACAAAAGCTAAACTGTCAGTACACCTTCCGGTCTCTCCGCTAATCGAATGGCTATGCAAAACCCAATACCGTGCGGGTCGGTATTGATCCTCATCTTGATGCTCCCATGCTTCCAATGCCGCCATCAGCGCCGTCGCGTCGGCGAAGTCTTTGGGCTCTTTGCCGTATCGCATCGCATTAGAGGGAAACTGCCACTCCCACGCATACTCGCCCAATCCCGCTGCATCCAATGCCTGCGCTAACCGCTGATTCAATTGGTGTTGCTCCACGTCCGTCATTTCGACTCTCCCTTCACATACTCAGGCACAATCCGAATCACCCCGCCAGGTTCCGCACGACTACCAAGCAGGTATCCAACCGCATCCAACATTCCCGCCGCATCCTCATCACCCCAAAAGCCCACTTCTTTCCCATCCTCCTCGACCCGCCAGCCCATGAATTCCATCAACCTTCCCCCCTTCGCGACAACACTTCGACCGCACAGACCACCAATGCCTTAGCAATCGTGGCGGGCTTAGCACCCACAGTGCTCTGAGAGCGTAAGATTTCTCCGTGGCCAACCTCAACAAACGATTCCATGCCAAAATACCGACGGTACCGCCATTCCATCCCCAGCGCGTTCAGCGCCGTGATGATGAGATCCAGCGACGTGTGGAAGGGCTTCGGGACACGGCCTATGCGCCATTCAGGATAAGCCTTCTGCACAGGCATCCCGTCTCCGCTGCTGTCAAACAACGCCCAGCTTGACCGACCCTCGAAGAAACAGGCTCGGCATACATCGCTATTCGGCAATACCAAACGGTCTACCACGCCGTTTTCCAGATATCTGTGTGTTGGGTGCCCATTGGCACACATCGGCGCATCGTCCCACGCCAACTCGGGATGTCCGGCTGCGTCCAACGCCTCCGCAATGATCGCGTCCCGCTCGTCAGTCGTCATCCTACGTTCCCCCTCCCCCTGCGTGATGATCCCGTCGCGATGGCTCATAGCACAACCACCCCTTTCTTTTCTTCACCACACATGAATCTCGCAGTCCCCCTCCGCGTAGTCTTCGCAGGCATGGAGTAGGCCGTTGAGCACCTCCAAGGCGTCTTCGACGCCGCCCCATCCATTGGCTGGAGCGAATGCTTGGTAGCGTGCTGGATGCGCCATAATATCCTGGACCGCATGACGTAGCCTTTCCACCACGTCCGCCCCCTTCTTTCCCTCCAACTCTCGAAAATGGCACCCCAATGCAGAGTAAAAAATCTCCGCGTTATTGAAGGTCACATTGCGGTCGTAGACCGTGGTCCGCGTGACCGCCTCCACCGAAACATCCCAACTCATACGACATACACCCCTTTCTCTAGTCCGCGCCATACGAAAAATCCAAACGCTTGGCCCAACGTCTTGCCGTCCCCCGTGAAGCTCGGACGCTTGCTGAGCGCGTACACCGCGTCCACCGGATGCTCTTGCCACCATGCCCGACGCCCCTCGCTCTCCAAGAAGCTCAACCGCAACAACATCACAATCTGCGTCGGCGGCGCGGCCACCAAGAACGCCGCATCTAAGATCTCCCGCGCTATCGAAAATGGGGGGTTCGTGATGATGAGCCCCGGCCCCACCTTCGGCCCCATCTCGCAGCGATAGGCCACCGCCCATTGGCGAAAGTCGGCCACGTTCACCACCGAGGTCCATTGGCGCAACGTGGGCGCGAACGCCGGATTGCAGTCGATGGCCCGAATCCCACGGCCTG
>JAKADO010000076.1 GCA_021820485.1 Bacillota bacterium | reverse complement strand
CCGCTTTGCGGGACTTTGGATCCCGCATGCGCAGGTTCGAGTCCTGCCTCCCCAGCCACTTTATTCAAGCCGCAAGATTGCGGGTTTTTTTGTTTTGCGGCCAAACTGCGGGACAACGAGCTGGGTGTCATCAAGAGGTGACGGCGCTAATACATTCAAGGGATGGCCGCCTAACCGTCAAAATCCTTTCCATCTGCCTGCACCCCCTAAGCGGGTCCATCGAAAAGACGCCTTGACCGTGGCGCCGTCTATGAACGCGCCGTTAAGGTAATGCCTACGGGTTCTCCGTCCCGTGTGGTTTTTTTTCCATGCAGGATTTTTGGTTAAGTTGTAGAATCTGCCAATATGCCGATATGACAATATAAGGAAATTAAAGCCAATAAAAGGAAAACGCTGTTGCGCAGACCCTTCGGAAAGGGGACTGACTGCCAAATGCCAAATGCAGAACGCCGCAGGCCACCGGTACGGAAGCGACAATGGGGGACTGAGCGCCACTCAACACCACCGCCAATTTTACATGACAAGCCGTCAACCCGGAAAATTGTCTTCAGTCGTTTGGCCATTATCTTAACCATCGGTCTATGGAGCGCCTATGTCATTACGACCATCATCAGGCAATACTTCAAGACGCCCACGACCTTCGGGTTCACGATGGAGGCCCTCGGGTACCTGCTGATTGTCACATTCCTGACTTTTTCGGCGCTCATGTATCTCCTGGCACGACAGGGCGCCTTTCAGCGATTCAGCAAGCACGTGCGCGTGCCTCGCGCAGAAATCGATCAATACTTCGAGAAGAACCAGCCCGCCATCACCGTATTGGTGCCGTCGTACAGCGAAGAGCCCGATGTTGTACGGAAGACATTGCTGTCAGCTGCCCTGCAGGAGTATCCCTGCATTCGAGTGGTTCTGCTAGTGGATGATCCCCCCTACCCATCCGATCCGGCGGTCTTGGCGCGACTCAACGCGACTCGGGAGCTGACCGGGAGTATCTCGGATTGGTTTAATGAACCGCGGCGGCTCTTTCATGCGGAGCTCTCAAAATTCCTATGTGCTCATGGCTCATCATCGCTGGTTAGCTGCGAAGTGACGAGGGAACTGGCGGAGCACTATGCCTGGGCGGCGGACTGGCTTGATGGGCTGGCTGGCAAAGAGGAGATCGTGGACCATGTCGGGGAGTTTTTTGTTGAGCACGTGGTCGGTGGGCTATCGAAGGATTTGCGCTTGGTGCAGGAGGCGTTGGTCGCCTCTTCCAATGACGGGGTGAGGCTTTCCTTTGCCCGAGTGCATCAACTGTACCAACGCTTAACCTGGATATTCAATACGGAACTCGATATCTTTGAGCGAAAAAAGTTTGCTTCATTGTCCCACGAACCGAATAAGGCGATGAACCTGAATTCCTACATCGGACTGATGGGGCATACCTATCATCAGGTTCAGACACCCAATGGTCCCATACTGGTGCCGGCGGAGAAACAGGCCAACGGTGAACATATCAGCTTTCCGGACAGTGAATTCCTCCTCACCTTGGACGCTGATTCCCTGCTGCTTCCCGGCTACTGCTTGCGCCTGGTCTATTTCTTGCAACAACCGGACAACGCCCGTGTGGCGGTAGCCCAGACACCATATTCTTCATTCCGAGGAGCCGCGACCCGCATTGAGCGCATTGCGGGGGCGACCACAGACATCCAGCACATCTTGCACCAAGGAATGACGTACTACAATGCGACTTTTTGGGTCGGGGCGAATGCGGTGATACGGAAATCGGCATTGGACGACATTCGCGAGACAGAGTGGGTGGGTGGATTCGAAATCCAACGCTTCATTCAAGACCGGACAGTGATCGAGGATACGGAATCCAGTGTCGACATCGCCACGCATGGTTGGTCCCTGGCCAACTATCCGGAACGGCTGAGTTACAGCGCAACCCCACCGGACTTTGGTTCACTCATTATCCAACGCCGACGTTGGGCGAACGGCGGCCTCCTGATCTTGCCGAAACTGTGGTCTCTGATGCGCGAGCGCAAACGGAAAGGGGAGCTGACGTCCAAAGCTGAGGTATCCCTGCGCTTAAACTATATGGCCTCCATTGCGTGGTCTAACTTTGGACTGATCTTTCTGCTGGCTTATCCGATTTACGGGCGGCTCCTGAGTCCCCTGGTACTCTTGGCGGCGGTGCCATACTTTTTGGCCATGTCCAGCGATCTCAAATACAACGGGTACAAACGGACCGACATTTTTCGGATTTACGGGTTCAACTTGATACTGTTGCCCGTCAATGTAGCTGGTGTGTTGAAATCGCTCCAGCAGGCTTTGAGCGGCAAGAAAATTCCCTTTGCGCGAACTCCCAAGGTCGCGGAACGTACGTTGTCGCCGATTCTGTATGTCATTGCGCCACTCATGATCGTGGCATTTTCGCTGTTGACTTTGTGGCGTGACGAAGTGGTGCATTATTGGGGGAACCTCGCCTTCGCAGCATTCAATGCCGTCACGGCGACATGGGCGATACTGGGCTTTATTGGCGTCAAAAACACCATCGTTGACGTATGGCTTGGCGTCATAGACTGGTTGTATGTCCCGGTGAAGAGAAAACCGGCTCCACAGGAGAAAGAGTCTGCGCCACATGTCGACTGGCAAGCGATTCTTTACCACGGCGATGCCGAGAGGCGCGTGTCTGATGGCGCTCTGAATCATCTGATGCTGACCGCCGCGACCTCCGACCATGATGACGATGAGGTGATGTCATCATGAGCAGTACGATAAAGAATCTTACTCGGGAACGTCGCTTGTCACCTCTGCGGTTGCTTCTGCTGCTGGCTTTCTTGTCAGGGCTGGTCATCGTGAGCCTCCTGGATGGTTCACGAATCATAGGGGGAATCGGGATTAGCCAGGCTGCGGTGTACAACCCGTGGTATGCGCCCTATGTTGACGTCACTGCCACCCCGACGTTTGCGTTTCAGAATTTGGGGAGTACCCAACATAAAGATGCTGTACTGGCTTTTATAGTGTCGGATCCCACAAATGCTTGTGTTCCATCCTGGGGCGGTGCTTACACCTTGAATCAGGCCGGATATGCTCTCAATCTTGACAGCCGCATTGCCCGCTTGCAACAACAGGGGGGGAGTGTTGCGGTTTCTTTCGGCGGCGCGCACAACGACGAACTGGCGGTCGGGTGCACCAACCCTCAAAAACTCCTCAAAGCGTACCGGTCTGTCGTCAATCGCTACAATCTCAATACCATCGATTTGGATCTCGAAAATCGTGCGCTGACGGATACCGCTGCCGGCAACCGGCGCGCCGTGGCCATCGCCAAGCTGCAAGCCGAGAGACGGGCCGCAGGCAAGAAGCTGGCGGTGTGGGTGACGCTGCCTGTCTCGCCCCAAGGATTGACCCCGGAAGGTACAACGGCGGTCGCCCAACTGTTGAAGCATGGTGTCGACCTGGCGGGGGTCAATGTCATGACCATGGATTATGGATCAAGCCTTGCGCCAGGGCAGTCGATGCTGGCAGCTTCGGAAAGCGCGTTGGTGCATACCGAGCGCCAACTCAGCATTCTGTACCAGCAAGCAGGCCTCGAACTCAGCGGGGCATCTTTGTGGACGAAGATCGGTGTGACTCCCATGATTGGTCAAAACGATGACAGTAATGAAGTTTTTACGTTGAATGACGCCAAACGCCTCAATCAGTTTGCCCTGTCCCATGGTGTTGGCCGGATGTCCATGTGGTCGGCCAATCGCGATATCATGTGCGGGAGCAACTACATTAATGACAGCGTTGTTTCAGATTCTTGCAGTGGCGTGAAGCAGTCCCAATACGCCTTTTCCGATGTGCTCGGCAAGGGGTTTGAAGGAGGCATGTTCCTGAGCTCTGGTTACACGGCCGAGCTGGTGGCGGCGAGTCAGCAAAAGCCCGACAACCCTGCGACAAGCCCCTATCAGATATGGTCGGCGACAGGCATCTACGTTGCCGGCGAGAAAGTGGTGTGGCAGCATTACATCTATGAAGCGAAGTGGTGGACGCAAGGCGACGTTCCGAACAATCCCGTGCTGCAGTCGTGGCAAACGCCGTGGAGTCTCATTGGACCCGTATTGCCTGGGGAAAAACCCCTGCCACAGCCGACACTGCCGAAAGGCACTTACCCAGCCTGGTCAGGCAGAGCAGTATATCACTCCGGGCAGCGCGTGCTCTTCGAAGGAGTCCCGTACCAAGCCAAATGGTGGAATCAGGGCGACAGCCCCGCCGCCGGCCTCTCCGATCCCAGTGGCTCCCCGTGGGTGCCGCTGACCCAGGCTCAGATCAATGCGGTCGCAGCTAAACTGCATAAGCGGGCAGGGAAATGATATCAATGTCCTCAGGGTCCATTACCATTCGCCACACCCGAAGAGCTTTCCCGGGTCCAAGGTTTTTGGCGGTCGAAGCCCTGCGCCAGCACACGCGAAGGCCCCGGCAATTGCCATGGTTCCGGTCCTTCCGAATCTTGTGGCTACGTGGTTGGCACGGGCAACATCTTGACGGTTTGGGAGATGGCGAGCCCGGCCGCTCCGAGCGCTACTGCCGTGGGTTCCGCTATCACAATGGAGGTCTCTTTGTTTGCGCCCATCGAGCGGTGGCGGATGACCCGCTGGATGTCGCTGAACACCAAGGGCTGAGCCTCGGCGACCGTCCCTCCCAAGTATGCGACCTCGGGGTTCAACACCTGCAAGAGGTTGGACAATCCAATTCCCAGGTACTCGCCAAGCTTTTGGAAGGCTTGGCGGTAAGCGGAGTCTCCGGACTGCGCCTGGCGGACGCTGTCGGAGAGAAAATGCGGGCTGACGTTCGCTTCAACGCCAAATTCCCTCAGGTAACGAGCGAGGGCGCGTTCTGACGCATATTCTTCCCAACAGCCGTAGTTCCCGCACGAGCATATAAGACCGTTGGTCGCGATTGTGGTGTGTCCCGACTCTCCAGCGATGCCGTCCCGGCCCCGGTACAAGGCGCCGTTAATGATAATGCCGGAACCCACTCCGACTCCTGCGTTGAGGAAGACTAGGTTATTGACCCGTCGGGCCAGATATTCGCTCCAGGCGCCACAGTTCGCATCGTTGTCCACCACAAAGGGATAGGGAAACCACCGGGACAGGTCATCAACAATGGCCCAGTCCGTCAGGCCGAGGTTGGGCAGATAGATGACGTGTCCCGCGATGTGGTTGACCAAGCCGGGCAACGCAATGCCGACGCCCAAGACACCGTGGGGCGAGGCTGGCATGGCGGCGGTCACGGATTGTATCTCCTGGCGCAAGATGCCCAACAGCCAATCGGTGGTGTAATGCCCGTGATCGGCTTCCAGTTCGAGGCGTTGATAATGGATGACGTCCCGGGCTGCATTGGTCAACACACTGGTGACATGCGTAATCTGCACATCAATGCCTACCGCGTATCCGGCTCGGGCATTGAAGCGCAGCAATATGGGCTTGCGGCCACCGGTCGAATTGCCGAGGCCGATTTCTTCCACAAATTCTTCCGCAATCAATTCGTCCACTAAGGAAGACACGGTGGCGCGATTAAGCCCCGTTTCGTCGGATATCGCGACGCGGGAAGTCACCGATTTCTGATAGATCAAGCTTAAGACGGTCTGTTTGTTCACTTGCCTCATGACCGACGCATCTACAGTGCGATACATGCCGTTATTCCCCTCGGATTTGTTATAGAACAAATTGTGGAGGCTTGTCGAACAGTAATCGAAAGATTGCACTTCTTAGATATTTAGTTTAACATACATACGAAATACCAGGATAGGAAAGCAACGCTAATTTAGGGAGGTTTCCCTCCGTTATAAAGGCGAATTTAAGGCGGTTGGTTGGATTGCTAAACAATGTGCCGAACTTCGCAACCACCCTCGTGGCGTTGTGGTCAAGACAAGAAGGGGATGAATAGCATGACGATTCGCAAAAGAGCGGCTGTTGCGCTAACTTCTGTGTTGGCGCTGGGTACGTTGGCCGCTTGCGGGAGTACGAGCACGCCCACCCAATCGAGTTCTTCGCCTACCAGCAGCAACACGCAGCTTCAGATTTTCAGCTGGTGGACCGGGGTCGCGAGCAGCAAGGCGCTGAAGTCGCTAATCGGAGTGTTTAACCAACAATACCCGCACGTCAAAGTGGTTAACGAAGCGGTGGCCGGCGGCGCAGGGTCCAACGCCAAAGCGGTGTTGGCAAGCCGCATGGAGGCGAACAACCCGCCAGGAACCTTCCAAGTTCACGCGGGTCGGGGCACTTTGCTGTCATGGATCGCGGCCGGCGACATGGCGCCTTTGAATTCCCTGTACCAAAAAGAGGGCTGGTACCAGGACTTTCCGCAAAGCCTCCTCAATATGCTAAAGGTGAATGGCAAGATTTATGCGGTTCCCGTCGATATGCAACGCGACAACGTCCTCTGGTATAACCCCAGCATTTTCAAAAAATACAACCTCACGCCGCCGACTACCTTTTCGCAATTCTTTGCTGACGCAAGCGTTCTGAAGGCCCATGGCATCACGCCGTTGGCGTTGGCAAACCACGGCAATTGGGAAACTACGCTATTGTACTCCGACGTATTGTTGGGGACAGTCGGTCCCACGCAATATGACAAGATTTTGACCGGCAAGGCATCGTGGAATTCCGCGGGCGTGACTAAGGCCACGCAGACGTTCTTGAAGATGATGCAGTATACCAACAGCGATGCCGGCGCGCTTCACTGGCAGCAGGCGGACCAATTGGTGGCGCAAGGCCAGGCAGCCATGAATGTTCAAGGGGACTGGGCCCAAGGTTATTTTACGACGGACCTGCACTTGACCCCGGGGACTGGTTTTGGCTGGGCGCCAACCCCTGGCACCAAGGGGACCTTTGCCATGGTTTCGGACGTGTTTGGCCTGCCGTCCAAGTTGAAGAACCAGACAGCCACCCTGAACTTCTTGAAGGTGTTGGGCTCTGAAAAGGGTCAGGACACGTTCAACCCCTTGAAGGGCACCTTCTCCCCGCGTCTCGATGCCAACAAGAGCCTCTATGACGCCTATTCCCAATCAGCCATGGCGTCCTTTAAGAAGGACACGCTGGTGCTGACCATCGGGCAGGGCGGGGCTAACCCCGGATTTACCCAGGCCTTTGAGAACGCGATGGTGACGTTGATCAGCAGCAAGAACGTCCCCAGCTTTATCAGCGCCGTTCAAAGCGCCGCTCAGGCCAATCCTTTGTCCAAATAGTCGATTCTGAAAACGCGGGTCCCCGCCCTGTTGCGGGGACCCATGTGATGACATTCATGGAGAAGAGGGGTTTACATGGCCAATCCGGTCACGCCAGCCAAGGCCACCCGACAAACGACCGTGCGCAAGCCAGCTCGCCGGATTCGTGGCTGGGACAATCGCATGGCGTTCTTTACGCTCATTCCCTCCCTGATCCTTCTAGGCGTGTTTGTATACGGATTCATCGCGTGGTCTGGCTATGTTTCCTTAACCAATTGGAACAGTTTGATCCCGACCCTGACGTGGGCGGGATTGCGAAACTATGCAACCATTTTCTCGTCATTTCGGTTTCAATCCGACCTGCGCAACCTGGTCGTGTTCACGGTGCTGTTCATTGCAGGCGACTTGGTTATCGGCATGATCCTAGCCCTTCTGGTTGACCAAAAGATTCGGGCCGAAGGCTTGTTTCGCAGCATTTTCATCTATCCCATGGCCATTTCCATGGTCGTGACCGGGGTAATCTGGTCGTGGATTTTGAATCCCACAACCGGCATCAACTTGTTTTTCCACGCATTAGGGTTTACCCATGTTCCGGAATGGTTCCTCAGCAGCCGATTTGCGCCATCCGTTCACCTAGGGCAGATTGACATCGGGATCCCGGTCGGGCTGCTGGCGGTGGTGATTGCCGCGGTCTGGCAGATGTCGGGATTTGCCATGGCGGTGTACTTGGGGGGACTCCGGTCGGTGCCGGAAGAACTGAAAGAAGCGGCCCGGATTGACGGCGCTGGGCCATGGCGAACTTTTTGGTCGGTGATATTGCCGCAACTGAAGGGAACCACCGCGACCATCGTGGTGATTCAAGCGGCGGCTTCACTCAAGGTGTTCGGCCTAATCTACGCCATGACCGGTTCTGGCCAGGACTTCTCCACGGACATGCCGAACCTCAACATGTTTCAAACCACCTTTCAAGGCGACGCGTTTGCCCAAGGCGCAGCTATCGCGATCGTGCTGTTGCTCTTGATGGCGGCCTTTACGGTGCCCTATGTCTTGTCCATGTTAAGGGGGGAGCGCTAGTGGCAGCCCGCCGCGTGAATCAAACGCTCATCTATCTGGTTCTGATCATCGCGTCCATTTTGTATCTGCTGCCTGTCTACGTTGTCTTGGTGACCAGCCTGAAGTCCAATGCTGCGGTCAGCTTAGCGCACATGTGGAATTTGCCCGCGCACCCGGGGCTTTCCAGCATTCGGGCAGCGTGGGCCCAATTGAGCCAGAACTTTGGCAATAGCTTTTACCTGGCGATTCCAGCGACTCTGCTGTCGAGTGCCCTGGGGGCTATCAATGGCTATGCACTGTCAAAATGGCGCTTTCGGGGTGCGAATGCGCTCTTTTTCGTCATCCTGATGGGGCTCTTTATTCCGTACCAGAGCGTGTTGATTCCGTTGCTGCGCGTCATGGACACCATCGGACTCTACAATTCGATTCCGGGACTGATTATTGTCCATACGGTATATGGCATTCCCATTACCACCCTCATCTTCCGAAACTTCTACGCGAATATTCCCGACGACGTGTTGGAGGCGGCCAAGATTGATGGAACCGGGTATTGGGGAATTTTCCGCTATGTCATTTTGCCGTTGTCGGTATCAGGCTTTGTGGTCTCGGCCATTTGGCAGTTCACGCAGATCTGGAACAATTTCCTCTTTGCGGTGTCTCTCACCAATCCGCCCAATCAGCCGGTGACGGTGGCTCTGGTCAATATTGCCGGGAGCCAAACAATTCAATGGAATGTCCAAATGGCCAGTGCATTGCTCGTTTCCATCCCCACCCTGGTGGTCTACATTGTGTTGGGGAAGTATTTCGTCCGCGGTTTGCTGGCCGGAGCCGTGAAAGGTTAGCGGAGAGCACAGAGTTTAACGGAAGGAGTGGGAGCATGGCGGGGGTTAGACTGTCCCATGTGACGCGGCGTTTTGGCAATGTGGTCGCCGTGGACGATGTGAACTTGGAGATTAACGACCGGGAATTTCTCGTTCTCTTAGGGCCGTCCGGCTGTGGGAAGACGACCACGCTTCGGATGATTGCAGGGCTCGAGGAATTGAGCGAAGGCAACATTTATATTGGCGATCACGATGTGAGCCAGTTGCCGCCTAAAGACCGGGACATTGCCATGGTATTTCAAAACTATGCGCTATACCCACATATGACGGTCTACGAAAACATGGCCTTTGGGCTCAAGCTGCACAAGACACCGAAGGATGAAATTGATAAGCGGGTGAAAGAGGCAGCGGAAATTTTGGGGTTGGCCCCGTTCTTGAAGCGGCGCCCCAAGGAGTTGTCGGGGGGGCAGCGCCAGCGGGTCGCCCTGGGGCGAGCCATTGTGCGCGAGCCCAAAGTATTCCTGATGGACGAACCGCTATCCAACCTCGACGCAAAGCTGAGGACGCAGACCCGGGTGGAGTTGAAGCGGCTGCACCAGCGGTTGGGTGCGACCATCGTTTATGTGACGCATGATCAGACTGAGGCCATGACCATGGGGACCCGGATTGTGGTGATGAAAGATGGCGTGGTCCAGCAAGTGGACACGCCCGAGGGCATCTACCGCCGTCCCGTCAATCAATTTGTGGCGACTTTTGTGGGCACGCCGCCCATGAACCTTATCAGCGCTACGCTGACTTCCGAACAGGGCCGGTTCGTGGCCCAAGTGGCCGGACAAAAGGTGGCGCTTCCGGAATTTTTGACGCCAGGGCTGAAAAGCATGACAGCGGAGGCCATGACACTCGGCATCCGGCCCGAGAACATTCAGTTGTTGGCTGAGTCCGATGTCCCGGCCGGCCATTTGCCGGTTGCCGGGGTCGTGCGCGTGATCGAGCCGTTGGGCCATGAGCAGATGGTCTATTGCCAGGTTGGCGACAATACCGTAGTGGTGCGCATGGACAACACATGGCGGGGACAAGTGGACGACAACGTGGTGTTGGCGATGGAGAGCGACGCGCTGAATGCCTTCGATCCCGTCACGGAACGCTCCCTGTTGACGCATGAGACGCCAATGCTGGCATAAGCGAGGTTAGCGATCGCCGCATGCCGCGATATCGCGCCCTTGATGGGGACCTGTCGAGACTGAGCCCGCCGTCCTTGAGGCGGGGCAATCCTTCAGGTTCCCATCGCGCTTTTGGTGAAAGGACTACGGTAGGGACCGCGACAGGGAGCCCAAGAGTGCCAATTTATCCGCCATTTGCTGGAGGATGGCGGCCGTGTCGGCGGTGGACTGGTTCAGGGCCTGCACCAGTTGATTTTCCTGTTCCGTGACGGGCACGAGCCCGTGGGAGGATTGAAAGTACCCCATCGTTCCAGCGACGGTGGACTGATTGGCATGGAGCGCCCACGTGGTCTTGTTAAGCCCTTGGTTGAGCCGGGCGAGCCTGGCCCAAATCATTTGCTGTCCGTGCAAGATGCCGGACATTTCCCCGGCTTCACCCAGGAGATTCTGATTGACGCGGGCGATGCGCCCGTCAATCACCCGAAGATGCTCATTCATGACTTGGATGGCGTCGAGGCGGATTGTCACGGATGCCGTCAGCCGGCGCGTCGCGGACAAGTCCGCCAGGACGTGCCGAGAATCCTGGTCAATCAGGTGTTGCTGGTGCGTTTGCCGCGCCAGTCCCACCCCAGTGCCGATTAACCCGATTCCGAGGAAGGCCACGGGGATGATGTGGGGACGCATGCTACAGTCCTCCCAAGATGGTGTTGGCGGGTAAAAGAATGGTTCGGACGGCGGTGGATGGCGAGTGGCTGCTTGCCCCCGAGGGTGTCGGCGTTGATGGACTGGATGTGCCGAACAGCGGCGGCAAAAGCGAGGTCGCTGGAATGTGGACGAGTGGCAGGGTCGTGTTGGCTTGCAGAGACTGAAGCGCTGCCAAGACTCCAGTCAGTGTGGTGGAGAGGCCCAGCATGTTGTTGGACAATCCCTCGGACACGTGGTAGAGGTTCATCATGGAATTCTCTACTCCGCCGACTTGGCCGCCCAATTGAACAATACTGGAGGCAACCGCGGCGTTTTCCAGATGGGTTTGGCTTTCGCGGGCAATAATTTGCTGCTGGCTTTGCACGAGGGCCTGGTTGATGCCAATGGCGGTGGTCATGGCACTGAGGGCGGCATTGTTTTCCGCCACCTCGTGCGACAACTGGCGATTCGCGGCGGTGAGCCCGCCGAGTTTTTGCTGCGCGGCTTGGAGGTTCTTCAAAACCTGTTGGGCCTGGCCTTGAAGTGCTAGATTCGAACGGGTGAGGCTGTGGACCAGGAAAAACAGGTTATGCCGTTTTGCCTGGCGCATGGCTGGCGATGCCATTGCGCCCCAGTGGGGTGCGGCCTGGTAGCTGGCGGCTGCCGACGCGCCAAATAAGGCGAGGCTTGCAGCCACCACAATGGGGGTGCGTGTCATGGCGATCCCTCCTCTTGGATTGACTCTAGGGCAGCTTCTGATTTGTTGCTTGCAGCACGTGATTGAGCTTTTGGCTGAGGGACAGCAGCTGGCTTACGTTCGCCAGAATTGCGTCATTGGCGCGCGCCACTTGGCTCAGTTCCCGATTGACGGCATTCTGGGGGGCTAAGCCCGCGTTCAAGCGGTTCGCTGCGCGGTCGGTATTGTGGGTAATGGCGCTGACCCGCTGGTTGATGGAGGCGACGGTTTGGTTCAAGCTGCCCAATCCCGCCTCGATGGACTGCGTGCCGGACACGGTGTGCCCGAGACCGGCCGCCAGTCCGGCTGACGCGTCGTTGACCGAGCCCAAGAGCGACAACTGCTGATTCAGCGTGGCGGTCGTGCGACGGGCCATCCGAAGCTCCCGATGAATCGCTCCCAACTTGCTGGCTGCCTCACGTTGCAAGTGGACTTCGGTGAAGGTCGCTCCGGCTCCAATGACGGACAATCCCGCGGCGGTCCACAACAGGATGAGGGAAAATTTCATGGCGTCTTCGCCTCGATGGTGGCGGCATTCGACAGCAGTTGGCGCATCGCGTTAACCTCCTCTTGGGATAGCGATTCGAGTGCACTGAGGGTGTGCACTAGAACCGTGCTGGATTGGATGAGGATTTCCGTTTGCTGGTTGACCGCGTGCGACGCGCCCCCCGACTGGGCTGACGTCGCAACAATGCTGGCTTCCTCATGGTTGGTGGCTCCGTTAATGCGCTCCAACGTTGCCACATCGCCATTTATTCCCCCAGCCCGACCGTTTAGCGCATTCAGGGAACTGTGGAGACCTTGGGTCAGGCTGAGCATCTGTTTGAGGGACTTATTCTTGGCAGCCATCTGGCGCTGCACATGGACTAATGATTGAGTGGCCATCAGATTGGCCTGAAGCGCCTGGTTGAGGCTCCATAGACGCGTCACCAGAAGACTGGATTGTGCCGCGAGTCCCAAAAGCACGATGACGCCGCCCGTCATCGCAATGCCTTTCATCGACATAGCCGCCACCCTTTCAGCGCCCTGCCATGGATTGAGTAATCGAAACGGCAGGGATCAAATCGTGGTCCAGGATTTCTGCGTTGGTGCGTTGCAATCGTGCCATCACCTGCTCTTCACGACTGCTGAGGGATGCCACCTGTTCCATATCCTGAGCCTGGCCCGCGGCGCTTTGCTGCACCGTGCGCATCATCGATGCCAGCGATGTGGTCGTGCCGAGGATGGTCTCGGTTAGCGGAATTTGCTCTCCCGTGAGATGTTCCAAGGTGGTGACATCCGCGAGTTGCCTGAGGAGTTGTCGCCTCGACAGTTTCAGATGGGCCGTCAACGTCCGGTTGAAGGCCTCTTCCCGATTCATCTGGTGCAGCACAGTCACCATCTGGTCATTTTCGATCGCCACCGATTGGGTGGTGCGGCCGATTTGCGACACCTCTCCGAGCACATTCAGCAGCTGGGCGGTCCGCTTCAGACTGACCACGTGTTGTTTGAGAATCGCGCTGCCTCCCGGACGGGTCAGTGCGCTGAGGCTCGGCCAAGCGACGAAGACCGCCGACGCCATGCCCAGGATCCAACGGAGCGGACGCCGGGAGACGACCAGGTGCCGGGACTTGGCGGTGTCATGCTCTGCCGACCGAATCATAGAATCGCCCTCAACAAGAGGCCGAACAACGTCCCCAGCACGACCGACCCCAAAAGGTCGACGATGACTGGCCGAGGTTGGCCAAGTTTGGATGCGGCGGCGGGCGGCGGTCCCAGCTCCGTAGCGTCTGAGGGTGGGGCATACTCTGGCGTCTCCCGGGCATACAGATCATCGACCAAGTGCCGATAGTGGGAGAGAACCACGGGCACTTTGATCTTTAAAGAGGGGGTGAGTTCGCCGCTGGATTCCGTCAGCTCGTGCGGCAGGAAGCGTATCCGTTTGGGCCGTTCGAACGCCGCTAGGGGGGCGGTCACTCGCTCGACTTCTCCCATGATGAAGTGATGCAAGTCCGGATGGGTCAGCACATCCTCATAGCCAGCCAGCGCGACCTGGTGCTGCTGGGCCCATTCCAGTACTTTCTCGGCGTTCAAGTACAACAGGGCTCCCACGAATTTTTGGCGGTCACCAACGACCACCGCTTGTTCAATGTATGGGGAGAGGATGAGTCGGGTCTCTACAAGCCCGGGGGCTACGTTCTTGCCCGTTGACAGCACCAAGAGCGCCTTTTTGCGATCCGTGATGACGAGGCGGCCATCGGCCGTCAGCTCACCGATATCTCCGGTGTGAAACCATCCATCCTTGAGGACCTCACTGGTCTCTTCCGGACGGTTCCAATACCCGGCCATCACGTTTGGACCCCGGGCAAGAATCTCGCCATCTTCAGCCACGGCGATTTCCACGTTCGGGAGCGGGCGGCCGACACTGCCGTAGCGCGGAGAGTCTAAGGGATTGACGGTCAAGACGGGAGAAGTTTCCGTGAGGCCGTATCCCTCAATGATGGTGACTCCCATGGTGTAGAAGAACTCACCAATGTCCCGGGCCAATGGCGCGCCGCCGGAAATGACGTAGCGCAGCTGCCCGCCAAGCGCTTGACGGGCCTTGGAAAACACCAGGCGGTCAGCTGCTCGCTGCTGCAGACGGAGGCTCCGCGGTATCGGGCGGCCTTCCAAGGACAGCCGATACTGCCTAAGGCCGGTTGAGACAGCCCACGCAAACACGCGCCGCTTGACCGGAGACTCATTGGAGACCTCTTCCTGCACTTTGGCATAAACTTTCTCAAAGACACGCGGGACCGCCACCATAATGGTGGGGGATGTCTCTACCAAGTCGGAGGCGAGCGTGTCTGGCGATTCGGCATACGCGATAGTGATCCCCCTCGAGAGCTGAAAGGCATGAGCCATCCGCTCTAGAATATGGGACAGGGGCAAAAATGATAGGGCAACATCCCCGGGGCCGATGTTCATATCCGGATGCTCGTCGGCTAAAGCATGGAATCCCTCCGCGTTGGCCAAAATGTTGCCGTGTGTGAGCATAACCCCTTTGGGGCTTCCGGTCGTTCCCGAGGTATAGACCAAACTAGCGAGATGGTCGCGCCGCACGGGATGGGGAAGCGCCTCCTCGTTCTCCATAAGCCCGGTTTCCCTAAGCCACAACCAACTTTGGCACCCGCGCGGATGCCCATCCATAGCCACCCCGGGAAGCCGTGCGGGAACTTTGGCGGCTTGGCCAGCATCCTCCACAAACGCCGCTTTGGCGCCTGAATCCTCCAGAATGAAGGCCGCCTGATCCTTGGGCAGGGATGGATAAATCGGAACGGTGACGGCGCCTAAGGACAAAATGGCGTAGTCAGCAATCACCCACTCTGGTCGAGTGCGAGCGATAAGGGCAACGCGATCGCCATCGTGAATGCCGAGCGTCTGGAGCCCATGGGCAATGGTAACCACTTCGTTCCAAAGCTCACGATAGGTGCGGGTGCGCCACTGGCTCTGCATCTTGAATCTCTGGGCTGGTTGGTCGCCGAAGCGGTGGGCTGAATCCAATAAAAGAGAAGGCAAGTTTTCGAAATGCATTGTCGCCTCCTGACTATTCAGACAACAAGGCCGATGGGTTTGCTAATTAATGGATTCGCGCGGCGGCACAAAAATGAGGGGGTTTAATTGCTTGGTGGAAATTTTTTTTGGAGCAAGTATTGCCTAAGCCCTGGGCGAGGCTAAGAGCCCCCGTGGAAGCTGTCGGATCCGCGGACGGAAGCCTCCCAACAGATCTTTGCAACCCAATGGTTCAAGAATTTCGCCGATGGTTGTTGGCGGGGCTTGGCGAGGTGCCTGGCGGCTCGGAGGAAGGGTAATGCACATGCCAGAGGGAGTAGCGTGTCCGTTGATCCCAGCCTAAATCCCAGGGGACGTGGAAGCGGTCGCTGGTGTGGGAGTCAACGACCGGCACGCCATGCGGATCGTAGCCAACAACGATGGCGGTATGAACCGCACGGCCCCGTTCGACATAGGAAATGAGGTCTCCTGGGCGGAGGGCGCCGACTGCCCCATGGGGGAATTGTGCGGTTGACTGGGTAATGACAGGGTATCGACCTCGTGCAATTAGGGTCGCCCGGCCTGACTCGCTGAGGAAATCGGCGAGTCCTTGCGCATTGCTCCAGGCCCGGTCGCCTTCGCCTGTCAGGCGGTCATAGCTCCACATGTGGGTCTCTCGGAATCCCGCGGCCTTCAGGGCTTGGGAAATGAAATTGGTGCAGTCTCCCCCCTCGCCGTTGTAGCTGTTGTAGGCAGCGTTGTAGAAGCCGTGATTGCCACAGCCTGGTGCCGCCCCGCAATAGCGGTCGGCATAGGAGACCGCATGCGCGGCGCCATCATTCTGGGGCCCCAACGGGATCCGGGGAAAATGAGCCTGGCGTCCTTCAGCCGGTTTGGCGGCACGGGGAATGCGGGTGTCCTGGTCGAGCGGATCGGTGAAGTCATCCGAACGGATGTACCACACATTGTGATGGCGCTGCAACGCATACTCATGGCGGATCCCCAGCCCAAAGTGGTAGTGTGCCCTTTCCCCTGCGTAGTGGTAGATGTAGTCTTCCGACACAACGCCGGACACCTGGACACGATTGGGTGATAGGAACGTGATGTGCGGGGTGCGCACCGAGACCGTCGCCGCTGTTATTTTCAATCGGCGTGCCCGGGCCCACGACTTCAGAAACTCTTCCCGCTCAATCGCTTGGTGCAAGGCATCCTGGGCTGATCCCGCCCCAGGCAGGAATACGCCGCGAAGCCGCCCGGTTTGACCGCACAGAATGGCCTCATCTTCATTCCGCACCAAGTCCAGAAGGATCGCTTTTATGTTCTGTTCCTGTGGTGTCAATGGCACCAGACTGGGATTCACCCGTGACCATGCGCCCGCACTGGACAAGACGAACAGCATGACGGCGAGAATGACTGTGTATTTCATGGGGGTAGGATAGAAACTGAGGCCAAAGCATATTCAGGAAAATCATGGCTCTGGGTGGTGGGATCCTGCGGGCGGTGCCACGGAGGCTCACGTGCGTCGTTCAGGAGGGAGGGGGGTGTCAAAATGAGCGGGGAATTCTCCCTCAAAGAACGAGTCATTGGTCACGGGATATCAAGGCCCACAGTTCATGGTGTACATAAG
>JAKADO010000075.1 GCA_021820485.1 Bacillota bacterium | reverse complement strand
GATTCGGCGCTATGGCATTGGCGTGGCTATCGATGACTTTGGCGTGGGGTATTCCTCACTCAACTACTTGCGCCATTTGCCCGTCACGCGAATCAAAATTGACCGCGGCTTTGTCAGCGATCTCGAACAGAATGATTCCATCGCGCGCGCCATCGTGGCGGTAGCGAAGAGTCTGCACCTCCAAGTGGTGGCCGAAGGAGTGGAGGAGAAGCCGCAGGCGGACGTGCTTCTGCAGTTGGGGTGCGATGTCGCCCAAGGCTTCTATTATCAGGAGGCCGTGCCAGCCGAGGCCCTGAAACTGAAATATCAGCCTGAAACCCAGGAAAACCCCGCGTAACTTTTCTGTCATACATTTCGTTTATGGTGATGGAAAAATGGTGACGAGGTGGCCCGATGCGGACTTTTGACGCAGTGAAAAACCAAATTGTGTATTTGACCTATGTGCTCTCGGGATTCCAAGACGGAATTGATGCCGAGGTTTTGCGTCCCATCTGGGACAATCTGCGGCACTTGCCGGTTGAGGAGCTGCCGGACCGCGCTCAAGGGCTGAGGCAGCGCACCGAGGAGCAGGTCGCACGATGGCTCGACTTGGGCATGTCACTCTCCCGTCAGTCGATCGAGCGGGTGCTGGAGAGCCTGAAGTTGCTGCTCCGCGAATTGACTCCGCAGACGCCGTCCTTTAATGGATGAGGCTCGCGACCTGGTCGTGGGGCGCCGCTGGCCTGCGATCATGGACATAATAGAGGACCGATGAGGCGACGTAGATGACGGCCATTATTAGATAGAGTGCGGGACGGGATACTTGGGCATAAAGAATGCCGCCCAAGAGCGGTCCCACCATTCGCCCGGCGGACGCCGCGCCGCTGACCAGCCCTTGGTACAATCCGACCTGATCCGCCGGCGTAATTTGGTAGGTTCGCGTGGGCACCCCCGGCCACACCAACATTTCGCCCAAAGTGGTCATCAACATGGCCGCCACATAGCCGACGTACCGATGCGTGAGAATAAGCACAGCGTATCCTGCCAGAAAGAAGAGATTGCCCAGCAACAACTGCCCCTTGACGCCCTCGATGCGCCGCGTAATCCAAGAAATGAACGGTTGACCCAACAAAATGACCGCGCCGTTGAGAGTCCAAAGAAAGCTGTAAAGCGGAAGGGAGAACCCTTCCTGATGGATGTAGCTGGACGTGGTGGTGGTCCATTGGGAATAGGCAGTCCAGTCGAGCACCAGGCCGATCAACAGCAGCATCGGACCCAGCAAGGCTCCTCGGTTCAGCCGTGCGCCGCGTGCATGGGAGGCTGGACGGTGGGCAGCCTGAAAGGCAGGTCCGCGGTATCCGACCGCGACCATGATGAGAAAACCGGTCAACAAGGCGGCATTGACCAGGAACGTGGACCTGAGGCCGCCCGCAGCGGCCACTAGGCCGCCGGTCAAGGATCCCACCGCCACCCCGAGGTTTTGCGCCACGTAGATGGCGTTGAACGCTTGGCGTCCGCCTTCGGGCCACACACTAACCGAAAAGGCGTACATGGATGGGGAAATGAGGCCGGTAAAAAGGCCAAACAGGGCGACCAGCACCGCATAGGGCCAAAAATTCGCGACAGCAAAGAGCCCCACTAGACAGAGCACCGAGCCAACAATGCCCACGATGATGGTGCGAACGCCGCCCAGGCGATCAAAAAGATGTCCGCCGAAGGCCGAACCCAGAATACTGGCGCCGGACTGCACCATGAGGATGACGCCGGCGATCGCCAGCGAGCGGTGCATGATGGTGTGCACGTAGAGCGTCGTAAAGGGCCAGAAAAAAGACATCCCGGTGCTTTGAATGGCCATTCCCAAAATTAAGAGCCATATGGCTTTGGGCCATGTTGTCCACTGCTTCATATCTTTGATCGTAACGGTTCCCTGGTGCGGGCGGAAGACCCCCTGGGGAAAAATGTCGAACCGGGCTTCCGAGTGCTTCGTGGTATAATGAGGCGAATCGGACCGACCGCAGGCGGTCGGACATTCGCGGGTTCGCATGTGGGTTATGTCGTTACATAAAGACCTGATGACGGATTCATCCGAACCCGTATTGTTTCTCTATGGCCAGGAACGGACGGAGGAGAAGCATCATGGCGAAAACACCCATCACCGTAGCCTATGGCGATGGCATTGGGCCAGAAATTATGAAGGCCACCTTGGCGATTCTTGAGGCTGCCGGCGCGGAACTAGACATCGATGTGGTGGAAATTGGCGAGCAAGTATACAAACGCGGCATCAAAAACGGGCTGGACCCGCGGGCATGGGAATCGTTGGCCCGGACACGCGTGTTCTTGAAAGCTCCCATCACCACCCCGCAGGGCGGCGGCTACAAGAGTTTGAACGTGACGATGCGAACGGCGCTGAACTTATACGCCAACGTGCGTCCGACGGTATCATACTATCCGTACGTAGAAACCAAGTACCCCAACATGGACGTTGTGATTATCCGCGAGAACGAAGAGGATTTGTACACCGGCATCGAACATCGCCAGACCGAGCAAGTGGTTCAATGCCTGAAGCTGATTAGCCAGCCCGGTTCCGAGCGCGTCATCCGATATGCTTTCGAGTATGCCCGGGCAAACGGCCGCAAGAAAGTGACCTGCCTGGTTAAAGACAACATCATGAAACTGACTGACGGCCTCTTTCACCAAACCTTTGACCGCATCGCCAAAGAATACCCCGACTTGGAAAACGACAGCTGGATCGTGGACATTGGAGCCGCCAAATTGGCCACTACGCCGGAGAGTTTTGACGTCGTGGTCATGCCCAACCTGTACGGTGACATCCTATCGGACGTGACCGCCGAAACCTCGGGTTCGGTGGGGCTGGCTGGTTCGGCCAACATTGGGGAGCATTATGCCATGTTCGAAGCCATCCACGGATCGGCCCCGCGCATTGCGGGTCAGAATATCGCCAATCCGTCGGGGCTCTTGCTGGCGGCGGTGATGATGTTGGTGCACATTGGTCAGAGCGACGTCGCTACGCGCATTCACGCGGCCTGGTTGAAAACCATTGAAGATGGCGTGCATACCCCGGACATTTACCGGGCCCAGGGCCCAAGCACGCGGAAAGTGGGCACGACGGAGTTTGCTGAGGCTGTGATTGAGCGCTTGGGAGAGCAGCCCACCGTGCTGAACGCGGTCGAGTATCGCGAGACGCCCAAGGCCCCAGCGTTCCCAGACGTCCCCCACAAGAAGGCGCTAAAGCAATTGGTAGGGGTGGATGTGTTCTTGGACTGGGCTCCTGGAAAGCCTGACACGCTAGGCGAGCAAGTCCGGCAGTTCTCTGAGGGACCGCTCGCCTTGGAGGTCATCACCAATCGCGGCATCAAAGTCTGGCCGGATGGCATTCCCGAGACCTTTTGTACCGACCATTGGCGTTGCCGATTCCGCGGGGCGAATGATGCTCCGGTGACGCCCGCCCAAGTGGTGAAGCTCCTGGAGCACATGACGGAAGCCGGCTTGGATGTCATCAAAACGGAAAATCTTTACACGTTTGATGGCGTGCCGGGGTACTCGGCGGTGCCGGGCTAAGACACACCGATTGATGAATGGAGCTCCCGCACGCCTCCGGGCCCTCTCGGAGGCGTGTGGGGCTCCTTCTTTTATGTGTGCGGATCCAGACCGGATACCGGAATGGGGCCATTGGTTCGAGGGCGCTCGGCAAACGGGCGTACCGGCCTCTTCCTCTCCCTTCGTCTCAACAGGCGGACAATGCCGTAACCGAGGAGGAGCGCCATCTCCGCGGCACAGTAGCCATCGGCTGGCGGGTCTAGCCATCGAAGCAGGATACTGCTCGCCGTCTGTGGCGAGGAAATGCCGAGCCCCATCACCATCCAGCCGATGATAACCGCTACGGGCAGCAGGCCCGACGTTTTGGGCCAGCGGCGCGCCATCAAGAGACTCGCCATGCGCAGATGGACGATGAGTCCCAGTGCGATGCCGGTTGTCCAACTAAAGACCACCAAGATGCCTACCCGGGAGAGAAAGAAGGTGCTGTCCAGCGTCACGTGGTCAAACGCAAACACCACCGGCCAGCGGGTGTGGATGATGGCGTCCGGCCCCAGTGCCCCCATGGTCAGTACGTAAAGGACGGTAAGAAACAACACGGTCAATCCGATGGCCGCCATCCGTAAAAGCCGCTTCGGCGGCTCGGCCAGTTCGCCTCGCACGAGTCGCATGGTGACCCCCACTGGCACTCCCAAATAGCCGAGCACGGTCACGGCTCTCAAAATGGGAAGGAGTGTGATGTCGGAGTTGGGAAGAAGCACCCGACCGTTGTGCACCGTGGTGAAGGCGAGCCCGATAATCACTCCGGCTGCGAGAAACAAAAGCGGCACCCACAAAGCCACCACTCGCCAGGGGACGTTGTTGCGACGGACCGAAGCCATGCCTATTACCGCCACGTATGGGACCAACAGGGCCCACCGCGGGGTGTTGAAGTAATAGAAGGTTTGCATCATGCCGAAGAGCTCCACCAGCATAATCGCGTCCATTGCCAGAATGGCCGTCAGCGCCGCGATGTCAAAGCCGGTGAAGAGCCACCGCCAGAAAGGGCCTCTAGGAGGTGTGGAGGGTATCAGCAGCGCTAGCGCCATGGCCCACAGGTCAGCGAAGAGGATGGCGAGTTCCGCATTCTGTCCGGCCACCAGCACGATGTGCAAGGGCCAAATGAAGAGCCCGTCTGAGATGATGCTGGCCGCGACAATCCATACAAACGCCAACGAGTTGATCCCAGTCCCCTTCATCGCATCACCCCCTCGTTTCGCAGCGTGAAGCGCACGACGGTATGCAGTTCCCAATTCTTCCAATTCATGGCCGGCGAAATGCGCGCGTCAGACCAGGTCCCCAAGCGATGAAAGCCCATCGGGTCGGTGTCCGTGGCGTGCGCCTCGCGCCAAGCGGAGGCCACGGCCCGATGGATTTGTTCGGCGATGTCTGCCTCGACATGCTTGTCTAGAGTGGCGTTGTCTCCCCCTAGAAACCCGGCGGTAAGCTCCCCGGAATAGGTGAGCTTGGCGGTGACCAGGACTTTCATCCCCTCCCGCGTGACACGGAGACGGGTGTGGCCGCGGATGAGGCCCACCGTCATCGTCTGATGATGGAGCGTGGCGGTCATGGTGTCGCGCTCCACGCGACCGCTGAGATACGCCCACCCGTTGGTGGCGTTGGGACTCCATACGCTGACATGGGAGCCCAGAACCGCGATGCGGCCCAACTCAAATGTTCCATCGGACGTGCTTAAGGCTGATACAGTGGGCGAAATGCCGGGTGTCGTCAAGTCGGCCCAAGTGCGCCATGCACGGCCCGGCCAGACAATCGGCTGACACCGGCAGTTCAGGGCGCGGTAGATGGCGACGTCTGGCACCACTTCTTCGGGCGGGGTGAGTTCCAAGACTTTCGCGGCGTTGGGCACCGCCAAAATCCAAAAAGTGAGCACAAAGCGCCCCGAGTCGCTGGATGCGAGGATCGTGCGCTTCCACACGGAGCTCGGCAACTTCGTGGACAAGCAGAGGATGCGCACCTGGCCCAGATAGAGGGTGCGGCTTTGATGCAGCTGTGCCGACTCCAGCGCCTGTGTGAGGCTGTTGGCTTGGACCTGAATGCTGTAGAACTCGTCGCTGGATGGCGTGGTGGCGAGACTGCTGGTGGAGGTCGTGACGTTGGGAAAGAGAAAGGTGTAGAGGTATTCGCCCGGCTTCTTGGATGGGTCGATGGCAATGCCGGCCACCGGTGCGCGAAACTCCACCGGGTGCTGGTCCCAGCAGCCGGTGAGTCCAATCATGAGGAGGGCGGCGGCGAGAGCTCGCAGAATTCGGTTGCGCCGGCGCATGTTAGGATTCGCCTTTCCAACGCAAGTCCTGCGCCCTGCCCTCTGTCAATCGGCGGTTCAAATGATGCCAGGGGATGCGCCAGAGATAATCGGTCCAGTCCTTCGGCCGGAAAGGACTGATGGGAGCCATGTAGGGGGTGCCAAACGAGGTCAGGCTCACCAGTTCAATGGTCACCCAGAGGGCGGTCAGGAAAATGCCGTAGACGCCGAGTATGAAGGAGGCAACCAGCATGAGCCAGCCAATCACCCGCCAGCTGGCCAAGAGTTCGTAGGTGGGGACACTGAAGAGGCTTAAGGCGGTGAAGGTCATGAGCACAATGATTTGGGCGCTCACAAATCCCGCCTTGACCACCGAGGTGCCCACCACAATCGCACCCACCGTGCCCAGGGTGGAGGCCAGCACCGTCGGCAGGCGGAGGGCCGCCTCACGGAGAATCTCAATCACCAAAATCATCACCAACACTTCGACAAACGGCGTGAACGGCAATCCGGTGTGGCTGCCGGCGACAATATCGAACAGCGAAGGCGAGATGAGGTCCGGATTCACCTCCGTGAGGGCGATGTAGAGGGCGGGCAGGAACACCCCGAATGCCCAGGCCAGCCAACGGATAAACCGAATGAAGGAGGCGTCATACCAAACGGTCGAGTAGTCGGCGCTGGTGCGATAGAACTCGGTTAGGGTGACTGGCACCGTAATGACAAAGGGGTCGCCGGGCACCAACAGCGCCACCTTGCCTTGCTGCAGATTGAACGAGACATAGTCGACCCGCTCGCTGTAGCGCACGGTCGGAAAGAGCGCCCAACTACGGTCCCGAATCAGGCTTCCGATGCGGGTGGCGTTGGTGGCGGTGTCAATGGCCACCCGCTTCAGCCGGCTCTTCAAGGTGTCCACGACAGCGGTTGAGGCGAGCCCCTTCACGTACACAATGTGGCACGTGACGGGCATGCGCTGTCCGACCGTAATGGCTTCAATGGTCAGCTGCGGGGTGGGCAGGCGCTGTCGAATTTGCGCCAGCTTAATGGTCGAGGTTTCCACAAAGGCTTCTTGGGGACCGCGGATGGACTGTTCCGTGCGCGGCACCTCGATGGATCGGTGAGGCGGCTTTTCCAAGTCGATGATGAGAGCGCCAGGCTGGTCTTGTTGAAACACCACCACGTGCCCGGAAAGGTAACCCTGAACAATGTCGCTCCACTGAAGCGCCTCATGAGTGTCGAGACCGCTCCACATGAGGGGTGTCAGCGGCACTGATTGGGTCAGCAAGAGCGTTAGACGCCCGGTGTCGACCAGACCATCCAAGTAGACCAGCAGTATCGGAGCCGGTTCCGCAGGAATCAGCTGCGTGATGAGATCCGGGGCGGTCTTTTGCTGGTCAGAGAAAAAGTGGTGCAGCGTTGGAATGTCCCCGCGACTGAGCGCTTCGGCCACGACCACTTGCTGCACATGAGGAATCCAATGATCGAGATAATCGAGCGTCTTCTGCGCTCTGGGCTCCCAAGTCGGCCGTCGCACTCCTGACCATCCTTTCTTCTTTTGGGAGCATGTCCCAGATCAGCCGAGAATATGCGGGGAAGGACCGGAGGCGCAGACCCGGGTCCGGTGTGTTGCGGAACTTTCGAGTATGATAGAGAGGATGGCACCATTTGGGTACCCGTCAGAGGAGGAATGAGGATGGAGAATCACGACAGCGCGACAGCCTTTGTCATTCTTGGCGCTAGCGGAGATCTCGCCTATCGGCTGTTGATGCCCGCCATCTTTCGGCTGTACTTGGCGGGGAGATGGTCGAGCCCGGTCATTGGCTACGCACCCGACGACTGGGACGTGGCCAAGTTTCAGGACCATGTGGGCGAAGGGCTGCAACAATTTGTGTCCGAGTTCTCCGATGAGTCGTGGGGCGAGTTTCGCACACTGCTCCACTATCAGGCTGGGGAATTGAACCCTAAGGATTTGTCGGCGCTCAAGCCATTCGTGGGCGACGGGGCGGCGGTTTTCTACCTCGCCTTGCCCCCGGCGCTGTTCGGCCAAGCAGCCGAGGCGCTTCATGCCGCGGGCCTGAACCGGGGTGCGGATGGGGTGCGAAGACTGGTGGTGGAGAAGCCATTTGGCCACAGCCTGGCAACCGCTGAGGCGCTGCGTGAGCAATTGCACCAGGGGTGGAATGAAGATCAAATCTACCGCATCGACCACTTCCTGGGCAAGGAGACGGCGCAAAATCTGTTGGTCTTTCGCTTGACCAACCGCTTTTTGGCGTCCATTTGGGATGCGGAACATATCCGTTCAGTGCAGATAACCTATGCGGAGACCCTCGGACTGGAAGGACGCTGGCGGTATTACGACCAGGCCGGAGCGTTGCGCGATATGCTGCAGAATCATCTCTTGCAGCTCTTCACCTTGGCCGCCATGGATGCTCCGTCGGTGTGGTCGGCCGATGCGCTGCACAACCATAAGGTGGAAGTCCTGCGCGCGGTGCGCTCCATATCGGCAGAGAATGTGGAGCAGCATGCCGTGCGCGGTCAATACGGACCCGGCGCCATCAAGGGAGCCCCGGTTCCCGGATATCTTGAGGAACCGCACATTTCACCGGATTCCTGCACCGAGACCTTTGCGGCTCTGAAGCTCAACGTGGACAATTGGCGCTGGCACGGGGTGCCGTTTTACCTCCGCAGCGGCAAGCGGATGGCGCACGATTATGCTGAGGTGGCGGTGCAGTTGAAGGAAGTCCCGCGTGGACTCTTTGGCGAAGGACTGCGCAATTGGCTCATCTTTCGCATGAAGCCGGATGAGCGGATCGACATGGTGGTCTGGGCGAAGGAGCCCGGGCTCACCCTCAAGATGCGCCCCCGGGTGCTCTCCACCCTTTACCGCCGCGAAGATGAGATGGAATACTCGGCCTATGAGCAACTGTTGCTTGCGGTACTGCAAGGCGATCGGACGCCCTTTCCGCGCTATGATGAGGTGGAGGAGGCGTGGCGGATTGTGGACCCGGTCCTCGAGGCATGGACGAAGGGCCGTCCCGAGGCTTATGCGGCGGGAAGCGAGGGCCCGACGGGCCAAGAACGGTTGATGGAGAGAGGCACCAGTTGGCGTCGACTGGGTGATTATGGGGAATAAGCCGCGCCTTGGGCGCCAATTCTTGCGGAAGAGGACCGGATATGATGGAGAAGCTGGGATTTGTCGGGTTGGGGATTATGGGGCAGCCGATGGCGCTGCACTTATTGGATCGTGAGCCATTGGTTGTCTATAACCGCACACAGGCTCGCACGGAGCCTCTGAGGGAGCGTGGGGCCGAGGTGGCGGAGAGCCCCTCCGAGTTGGCACAGGCATGCACGCTGATCTTTTTGATGCTCAGCAATGACGAGGCGGTGGAATCGCTGGTGGCGGGGCCGCAAGGGCTATTGGCCGGGGTCCAGTCCGGGACCCTCATTGTGGACCATTCCACCATTTCGCCGCGGCTCACGCGGACCTTGGCGGACGCCGTGCGCCAGCGGGGGGGCGATTGGCTGGACGCACCGGTGACGGGTGGAGACATCGGCGCGCGCGAGGCCACGTTGACCATCATGGCTGGTGGTCGGGAGGCCGCGTTCGCCAGGGCTCGCGTCTTTTTGGAGCGCATGGGTCGGCGCATAGTGCATGTTGGCGAGGTGGGACAGGGGCAGACCCTCAAGCTCATTGCCAACCTAGTGTCGGGCATGACGCTGATGGCAGCCAGCGAGGGCGTGCGCATGGGGCTTCACCTCGGGTTGCGCGTGGAGGATATGGCCACGGTGATGACTTATGGATCAGCTCAGTCCTTCGAGCTCTCCAAAGTGTTGGATCGGCTGGGCTCCCAAAACTATGCACCCGGATTTTCCGTGGAAAACCGCTTCAAGGACTTGCGACTGGCGATCGCGTTGGCGGAGGAGGCGGGATTCGCCGCCGATTTGGGGCGGGCCTCCGAAGAGCTCTACCGTAGGCATCTTGAGGCGGGCTACGGATCGGAAGACGAGGCAAGCTACATCAAACGATGGGAAAGCGAGTGATGGCGATGTGGGGAAGACGACGGACCCCGGTGTGGGTTTGGGCATTGGCGCTCTTAGGGCTCAAATCGCTCTGGTCGTGGCGCATGAAAGAAGCCGATCCGGCTTGGTTGGACAAACGGCGACGTTTTCGCCAGAAGCTCGACGAAGCGTTCCAAGTGTGGCGTGAAAAGGACTCGGAGCCCGAGTCGCCTGAGCCGCCCATTCAATGAAAACCTCCCGCTTAGGGCGCGCCTTGGCCATCTTTCGGCTGGCACTCAGTTTTTGGGGTGACAGCCGCCGCATCAACCGTGCCCGACGGCGTGATTCGGAGGCGCTCTTTCGTCAGCATGAAGAGGAAATCTACCGCCAGGGGGCGGTGCGCTTTCGCGAGACGGCTCTCTCGCTCGGCGGCCTCATCATTAAAGTGGGGCAGTTTCTCAGCGCCCGCACCGACCTCTTGCCATTGGCCTTCACACGGGAGCTCGCGGCGCTTCAGGACCAGGTGCCGCCCGCTCCCTGGGAGGCGGTCAAGGAACTGATGGAAGAAGCTTGGGGCAAGCCGCTGGACGCGCTCTTTACCTCTATTGAGATGGATCCGGTGGCGGCCGCATCGCTGGGGCAGGTGCATCGCGCCACGCTCCCCGATGGCACGGCGGTGGCGGTGAAAGTGCAGCGCCCGGACATCGTTGATCTCGCGCAGATCGACCTTTCGGCATTAGGCATCATCATGCGGGTTCTGGAGCGATATACCCGGGCAGGTCGGCGCATCAACGCGCATCGCTTGTTTGAGGAATTTTCGACCCTGGTGGGCCAGGAGCTGGATTATCGACAGGAAGAGGCTCACTTGCGGCGCTTTGCCGAAAACTTTTCCCAGGATCCCAACGTGCGGGTGCCCCGATCCTGGCCGGACATGACCCGCGAACGGGTCTTTGTGATGGAATACGTCAGTGGCGGGAAATTGACCGATCGGAACCTCTTGCAGGAGTGGGGACTCAACCCTGGCCATTTGGGCGACTTGCTGATTGAGGCCTACCTCAAGCAAATCGCTCTATACGGTTTTGTCCAAATCGATCCCCATCCGGGTAATTTTTTCGCTGATCCGGAGGGCCGGATCATCTTTCTCGACTTTGGCATGATGGCCGACATTCCGGAGCGGGAGCTGGCAAGCGTTGCAGGACTGGTGCAAGCCGTTCTGACGCGGGACGCGACTGGAGTTGTGAACGCGGTGGACCAGCTCGGCTTCATCCGGTCAGGAGCTTCCCTGCGTCTTTTGCAAAAGGCTGTCGATGTGATGCTGGACCAATTTTCCGGGACCCCTTTAAGTCCGGGTCCCCAATTGGATCGGGCTGTCGCTGACTTCCAAGATTTCTTATACGAAGAGCCGTTGGAGTTCCCGGCCCGCTACATGTTTTTAGGACGAGCCATCGGGATGCTGTTTGGGCTGGTCTCAACGCTCAATCCGGGCATCGACTGGATGGCCGTCTTGAAAAATCGGGCGCTTCCCATTTTGGAGGAACGCGAGCGGGGCCGGGGCCCGTCTTGGGCGGACCAAGCAGCGGGGTTGGTCGGACGGCTCTTGGGGGAGAATGCCGGACGGACCGTGGGAACCGTAGCGAGCCTGGGATGGCGCGAGGCCCAGAACTGGGTCAAAGTGCCCGGCCAGCTGCGGCGGGTGCTTTCGCTCTTGGAAACGGGAGACCTGGCCACCCAACCGGAGATGACGGGGGTCATGCGCCGCTTGGACCGGCTCGGGGATTTGGGAGAAGCTCGGCTTCATGCCCTTTGGGCGATGTTGGCGCTCTTGGCGGCGGCGGCGATGCATATCGCGTGGCCCCGCGCGGAGTGGGCTGCGTGGGTCGCAGCCATCGTGGCGGGGCTTTTGCTGGTCCGTTCTTGGTGGGACGCGCGCCGGGCACGGCGTCGCACTAAGCGGCGGAGGTAGGGCGCAAGAGGCGTCGATAGGCGCGGAGAAAGACGAGGGCGATGAGCAGGAAGGCCGCCGGGACGGCGCCCAGCAGCAGGCGGAACCCAAAGATCGCTGATGCCGATTGGGTGGCGTGATGGGCATTGTATCCGCTGACCGCAAAGAAGACAGCCATGATGGCGTACTGCACCGAGAGGCCGATGCGGATAATGAATCCGTTCATGCCCAGGTACATGCCTTCCCGCCGTTTGCCCGTGGTGAGGGCGTCGAAATCGATGACCTCAGCCAAGATGACATTCAACAGCACCAAAAATCCGGAGACAGAAAGTCCTAGTAGGGCACCGGTCAGCATCACCATGACTGGTGTGGTGTCAATCATGAACAAGAGCAGCGTTGCTAGGCAGAGCGCCGTGCTGATGGTCATGGCGAGCGCGGAGCCAATCTTGAGCGAGAGCTTGGCCCAGATGAAAGAGACGGGGATGGCCACGATGAAGATCGCGCCCATAAATATGCTGCTTTCCAACGGCGTCAGCGGCACCACATATTTGGAATAGAACGAGGACACCGTGGTCAGCATGGTGGTCACCAGTTGGATGAGGAAACTGGCGATGACGAAGGCCACAAAGCGCTTATTGCGGAAAGTTTCGCGGATAGCTTGGCGTAGCGCCAGCGGCGCTTCGCTGTATGCGGGGTTTTCGAAGCTGCCGAGCACCGAGACGTACAGCGAACCGGCACCGATTATCCCAAAGATCAGCGCCATGGACGACCATCCCATGGTTTCTCCCAAGGACTTGGCCAAGGCCACGCCCAGAATAAGTCCAGCAATGCCGAACATCTGCTGCAAGGCCGCTACGAAGGACCGCTGCTGGGGCTTCTGATACATTTCGGGATAGAGTGCCGTGGCGTTGAGTGCGGTGATGGTAAAAAAGAGATCGAACAGGAATGTGAATCCCAAGAAGTAATAAATCAGTCCAGAGCTTGGCAGGTGCGGGGGGCTGAACAAGAAGAAAAAGGCAAGGCCGAATGGAAGGCTCCCCATGAGCACGTACGGTATCCGCCGACCCCAGCGGGTTTTGGTCCGGTCGCTCAAGTAGCCGGCGGCCAAGTTGAGAAAGGCATTGATGATGCCATAGGCGATGAGGCCGGTTGAGAGCGTGGTGCCGGGAACCTTGAGAACGGTGACGTAAAAGAACACTGCGACGGTATTGAAGGCCTGCCAGAGGAGATTGATGCCTAGCTGATTGGCGCTGTAGGTGACGAGTTTCCACCCAGGAATCGACGAGGACCTCACAATATGCCTCCTAATTCGGCGCTGGTCGGAATCGAACGCCAGCGCGGAAGACGGCTGGGCGCGAGAAGGCGCTGCCTCGATCATCTTGAGGCAGTTCTCATCGATATGCAAGGGGACGCGCTTAGCCGCGCTGGGTGCTCACGAGGCTCTCTTGTTCAGCAGTTCCGAGCGCGGTTCGCCAACTGCCAAAATATTTCTGGGCGGCCCAATAGAGAGGACGGTGATGGCGGCGGATGTTGCAGTCGCGCAAGTCAGCCTGCGCTTCGATAAGGGCTAAAATGTCCCGGATCACGGTTTCCTGCGAGTGCCGTCGCACGGCACGAATGTCGTCGGCATTGAAGCCCGCGTGGTTGAGTGCTTGCGCCCAGGAGCCGAAATGATAGGTCGCGGCCGACACCAGTTGGTTGCAGTGCTGCTGCATGGCATGGGCGTGAAGTGGGTGCCCTAGGCGGGCATGCTCCCGGATTTCCGTGAGGATGCGCTCCCGGGTCCAATAACCGCGTCCGTGGCGCCGGCTTCCTGCGCGTCCGCTAACCGGCGGAAGGCCCGCTGCCAAGAGGGCGTTTTTCCAGGAACCGAAGCGTCGCCGGGCCGCTGCCAAGAGTGGGGCATCTTCCACCGCCATCGTCTGTGCGGTCAAGGCCTGGCCCCGTTGGGCCCGAGCTTGAATGGCGCTGATGATGAGCTCCTGGGACCAGCTGATGCGGGCCCTTCGAGGTATTTCTGTCGGGTTGGTCATGGGTACACTCCTCGCCAAGGAATTCCATCTATAGATACTGGCGCTCGGCAGCATTTGGATCACTCATGCGGGAATTTGCAGAGTCTTTCGCTTATGGCGGGGGTCGATTACAATACGCCTAAGGGGGAGATTGCCACGTCGCGCAAACCGCCACAGACCACGGCCGCCAGTGAGTTGATGGAGCGAATTCGGGAGGGCCAATGGGAGGCTCTCCGGGATCTCTATCAACGCTATAGTGCGGGTGTGTATCAGTTGGCGCGGCGACGGTTGAACGACGACCGCATGGCGGAGGATGTCGTGCAAGACGTATTCCTCCGGGTTTGGTACCACGCCGGGAAATGGGATGCCTCGCGGGGTTCGGTAGACACCTGGATTCTTGTTATTGCCCGCCATGTGACTTATGACTACTTGCGAAACCAAGTTCAGCAGGGCCACCTGCGAGCCATTGATGAGGCCTTAGTCCAACTAATCGATCCCCAGGACAGCATTGGCGAACTCATAGAACTCGAGACCATGAACCAGATGTTGGAGACGCTGTCACCGGAACAGCGCCAGGTCATCCGGCTTATCTACGCGGATGGACTCACGGCCGCCCGCGCTGCCGAAGTATTGGGCATACCGTTGGGAACGGTGAAGAGTCGTTTGCGGCTGGCGTTAGATCACCTGCGCCGCCACCTAGAAATGGAGGCACACTCGGATGGCGCATTGTGAAGCTGAATCTTTGGCGCTGCGCTTTCTGGCAGGGGAGTTGGAAGGCCCGGAACAGGATCGGTATGCGAGCCACCTCAAGGACTGTCAGCCTTGTCAGGAGCTGACTCAACTGGGGCTATCCTGGGCCGACGGCCTGATCTTTGAGTTGGCCGAATCCGCTCCGCCGAAACGCGTGCTTTCGCGATTGGAGCGGCAAGTTGGTGGGATTCGCCATCGTCGTTGGACGTCATCATGGGTGGCCCTGGTTGCCGCCGGCATGTTGGTGGCGGGCTTCGGCTTTGGGCGGATCTGGCAAGGTTCCGCGAAACCACAGCCCCCCGTCGCTGCAGCTCCGATGGTGCTCGCGATGACGGGCTTCCATCAGAGCGCCCGAGGGCAGCTGGTCGCTTGGCGTTCCACGCGTCGAATTGCGGTGACCATTGCCCACCTGCCGCCGCCTCCCAAAGGCAAAGTCTATGAAGTATGGCATATCGGGGGAGCAGGCGCCAAGGCGATCGGGACCTTGCATTGGACGAACGGCCGTGGTTATTTCGTAGGCCAGGTTACGCTGCGGCCCCTCGACGAGATTGTGATCTGCGCGGAGTCGCCCAGTTGGGAAGGGGAATGGATGGGGCCGGTGGTGCTCAGCGCGTCGGTTCCCGCTTCATGAAAAATCCGCGTTGGCTGGACGGTGAGGCGTTAAGCCGTGTGCTGACGCCACGCTTGGCGTTGGGAGGCATTCAGCGCGCGGTGGTCGGCGGGCACCACTTGGAGAGCATCCGGTGGCATTTTGAGAGTGGGGCCGGATCGGCCTTGGTGATGATGGCTGACGACCCGGAGCGTGCCCTGTCCCTGCAGAAGACCCTCTACGTCAGAACGAATCAGCGGCCCAGTCTGCCGGGATTTGTGGCGGTGTCCGACCTGGAGCGCGGCACCCCGTTGGCATTTCTGGATGGGGCCGTATTTACCGGAATCCGCACAGCGGCGATCGCGGCATACGCCACGCATGCCTTTGCTGCGGCGAGAGCGCGGCAGGCGCTCTTGGGCGCCGGTTTTGAAGCGCTGTATCATGCCAGAGCGTTAGCCGACCTTGGGGGCATGGAGGCCCTTACGCTATGGAACCGCACCTCGGAGCGCGCACAGGCATTGGCGGCCCGACTTCGCGAGGAGCCCGAGCTTCAAGGTGTGGACATTCGTGTGGCGGCGGACGCGGCGCAGGCAGTTTCGAGAGCGGATGTCGTCACCACCGTGACGGGCAGTCCCCTCCCGGTGCTGGCGGAGGACGGTCTGGGCGAGACGGTCCTGATTAACGCCATGGGCAGCTATCGGCCGACCGACCGGGAAGTGGACGGCCCCGTTCTCCAAGGTGCCCGCATCATTGTTGACACCCCGTCAGCGATCCTGGAGGCGGGAGAACTGGTGCTGGGGAAGGCGGAAGGCTATGTCGCCGAACCGATCCTCCATCTCTGGGAGAGCGATGCTCTGGGGCCTCGACCGGGACGCACCGTCATGAAGAGCGTGGGCGCGGCGTTTTACGATTTAGCCGTGGCGGCCGCGCTGCTCGAGGTTCTCTAGTTCGGCGCGAATGGCTGCCTGGGCATCAGGACTGAGCGCTGGCCAGTTGGCACCAATGATATCATGTGTGATGGCCATGGCTGCCTGAAAGAGGGCGTCCGCAGCTGCGCGGTCGATGGCTGCGGGTGCATAGGCCAGCAATTCTTCCGTCGCGCGCACGAGGCCCCTTCCTTCATCGGCCCATTTCATGACTTCCAAAGGAACTTTTGTCGCAGCGTAATGCAGCATGGGATCGGCCGACTTGGCGGCGCGGCGAAAGGCTTCGGCGTCCTCCGCCGCCAATCCAACCAGTTGGTGGCGTGCGATGCGCGAGCGCTCGAGGATGCGCACTAAATGGTCCGAGGGGCGGTGACGCTCTGCCAGACCGGCCACCATTTCTACTAGGGACCAGCCCTCAGCGCAAGTCATCGCCGCGACGCTTCCGGCTGCCCAGAGGGGCGAAGGTCGGGCCACGGCATTCAAGTACTGCTCGATGCGGACATCCGGCCAATCCTTCATGCAACTTCCACTTTCTTCACGGCTTCTGGCCCTCCATTCTGTATCGTATTATGCCTTCGATCGGCACGCCGCACAATTGCACGCATCCCCGAAGGGCCACACGCCCAAAGGATTCCCATGGTTCTGAAGCGAAAAGGTGTGGGGAGGCGCGGGGCTCATGGCGCCGAATGCGCTCCGACGCCCTCCGCAGACCAGTCGAAAATTGAAGGGAGGATATCATGCGTGCAGATTATGAAGCCATACAGGAG
>JAKADO010000074.1 GCA_021820485.1 Bacillota bacterium | reverse complement strand
GAAGAAGCACATGCGCTTCGGTATCCACGTGAAACCGCTCATCGGTCGATCCTTCACTCATGATGGCAATGGCATAATCACCCCATGGGGTCAGCACGAGGCCGGCATCGTTTCGAATGCCAGTCAACGCACCGCTCTTGCTGAGAATTTGCACGATCGCTGGCTCGTCATCATTGTCGTTGATAAGCTCATAGGGCATTTGCCGAGCAAGCAGCGTATTGTATTGCTGGCGGCTCAGAATGTCGCGGGCGACTCCAGCCCATTCCTCGTCAAGAATGGTGTGACGGTAGATGCCCTTCAACAGTTGAACCATGTCGAAGGGCGTGCTCAAAGCCAGAGGCCCCGGTTGGTCAAAAGTCAGCTTGCGCTTGAGCTCCGTATTCTGAAGTCCTATGGTGCGGCAGAAACGATTGACCTGGTCTAGTCCCACCGTGCGCAGCGCCATATTGGTGGCGAGGTTGTCCGACACCGTAATCATCAGCATCAGCACATCGCGAAACGGCAGGGGAATGCCAAGGGTCAAGTTCTGCAGCACGCCTGAACCTTTGACAAAGTCCTCTTGGAGGGACTCAATCGGTTCATCCAAGGTATGAAGGCCATCTGCGCACTGCCGCAGCGCCTCCACCAACACCGGCAATTTCAAGACTGAGGCTGTCTCACGAGGCTGGTGAATGTCTCCAAACGAGACCTTCTCCTCTGTACCTAGATGCTCCGCATATAAAGAAAAATTCCCGCTAAAGCGCCGACTGATATCGGCCAACTGTTCGTCAATGGACACCGCGAGCCACCTCCCAAATACTTCGTTACCCCTTCAATCTAGCCGACTGTCGGACAAGGTTCCAGCCTCTAAGGCCTGCTCGCGAAAGACTCTCCCACCGTTGCAGGACGAGGGGCGCGCCCATCCCTGCGCTCCCCCCTCTCCCAAAAGCACGGGGGGTGACAGCCGATTTCACCCGTGGCGGGTGATGGCGGTGGTGTGCTTCCTTGTTAGACTGGGCGCATACGTACTGCGCGCCGCGCACCAACAAAGGAGTGACGTCTGTGGAGCTTTCTCAATTATGGGCCGCCGCGCGTCGTCGCCTATGGGTAGTGATACTCATGGCGATTATCGCCGCCGGCAGCGCCGCCTCGTTAAGCAAGTGGTACCTGCCGAAGGTCTACGGCGCAACCGTAACCTTAATGGTCATCCCCAGCCCCAGCTCGGGGACCGATTACATTACCACCTTGGTCACGGGGCAACAAATGGTAGCCACCTACGCCGCACTGGCCACCAGTCCCAACGTGCTGTCTGAGGCCGTGCAGGCCGTTCCTGGCGCTCCCTCAATCTCCACTCTCACGAAGGACGTCACCGCGGCTCCAGAATCAGGCACCAACCTGATGACATTGACCGTCAAGGCAGCCTCAGCCACACTCGCGGCACAGCTTAGCGACTCCCTCGCCACGACCCTGGTGAATGCGGTAACCCGTGTAACGGGGCAAGCGAGCCTGAAGGTGGTCGCGTTCGCGAGGCCTGACCACACGCCCGTCTCGCCAAGACTCGCGCGGACAACCGCCATGGCCCTAGCCTTGGGCATCGTCTTGGGATTCTTTGTCGCCTTCATTTGGAACTCCTTGGATGATGCCATTCGGCAGGAAGACGAACTCGCACAAGTGTTGGATTGCCCAGTTCTTGGAGTAATTTCCACCATTCCCGCCGGGACGCGCGCAACGAATCGCAAGCGCGCCCGAGAAGCCAGCGCCCGGCGCCAAAGGAGCGTGTCCCCTTGACCACACCCGAACGGCTCATCGATTCCCAAGCAAGCATTGCCTTGGAGCAATACCGATCATTGAGGACAAACATTGACTTTCTGCGAGCGACCCGGGATTTGCATGTCGTCACCATCACCAGCGGAATGCCTGAAGCTGGGAAATCCTTGACGGCCGCCAACCTCGGCATGGCATTCGCCATGTCAGACGTCCGCACGCTGGTCATTGATGCGGATTTGCGCCGACCCTCCCAGCACCACCTGTTTGAACTGGAGAATCGGCAAGGATTAACCACCGCCCTCATGCGCGAGGGGGACGCATCCGGGTACATTCAACAAGGACCGCTCCCGCACTTGCACGTCCTGACCTCGGGTCCGCTGCCACCCAACCCCACGGAGCTTCTCGCCAACGGTCGCATCGAACGGCTCCTGGAGCGCCTTCGGGTAGAGGCCGAAGTAATCCTCATGGATACCCCACCAGTCTTGTCCTTCGCGGAAACCGCCATCCTCGCGCACGCTGCGGACGGCGTGGTCTATGTCGTGCGGGCTGGCAGCTACTCGCGCCGCTTGGACATGAAGGCGATGGGCATTCTACAGCGGGCTCAGACCACGGTCCTCGGTTCGGTGCTGAATGACGCACAGCTTCCCGCCAAGGACTCGTATTATTATTAAAGGACTAGAATCCCACCAACTGCGGGGGAGCTTCGCTGGGCCGTGGGGTGCTGGACAAGGGGACCCGGATCCGTATTGTGGTCCCCTCGTTAGGCGCGGAGGTTACGTGAAGCGTTCCTCCAACGGCACGGACCCGCGTTTCCATGAGTTCCATTCCCATCCCCCGCTCGCGCCGATGGTCTTGAAATCCATGGCCCTCATCCTTCACCGAGACCGTAAGATGGTCGCCGTTGACCGTGAACTGTATGAGGCTTCGTACGGCTTTCCCATGGCGCACGGCGTTCAGCAAGGATTCTTCGACAACCCGGTACACAGCCAGTCGAACCGGTTCAGGAATCTGGTTGTCCAGGGCGCTGTCGCAACGGATGTACTCCGGATCCTCTTCTATATCGACATCCATGCATGACCCGAAACAGGAGACTAGATGTCGAATGGCAGGCCGCAGGGCAATGCGAATCATTCCCGGGTTCAACCGATGGCTTAGCCTCCGGACATCGTCTTCCCGGATCGCTTCAAGCGACGCTCCCAGGCGCCCGAGGCGCTGCGCCATATCTCCATCAGGCGCCACACTTTCCTGACACCGCTTCAACTCGTGCCAGACCATGAGCAGCTTGGTTTGAACGGTGCCGTGCAACTCCTCCGCAATCTCACGGCGCAGCTTATCTTCCGCTTGCGCAATTCCAGCACCAATGCGCAGGGCGGCGCGCTGCAGTCGCCGGGCGTTCCGGGCGTTCCCAAGCTCCGTGACGTAGTTTTGGATAAGCAGAATTGCCATCCGGCACCGGTCGACTTGCTCAAGCGTAAGCGGCCGCTCATGATAAAAAGAGACAGAACCCCAAACCAGGCCCTCCATTGTGATGGGCACGACGAGACCATGATGCCATCCGGAATCCTGGGCCAGAGAGGCTGTAAAGGAATCCAACTCACGCCACACGACATCCAACGATCCGCAGTACGGTCGCCCATCGTGATAAATGCTCGTCAACGCCGTGCCCCCCGGCATGAGGCGGATAGCGTGCGAAAAGGCACCGGTGGTCATTTTTCCATTCACCTCTGCCGACGCGGCCAGCATCAGCGGCACAATCCGTTGACCCCACGGGTCATAGCGCACGATGTGCACCGCAGCGACCCCGGCCGCGTCGCGCGCAAGGCGCAACACTGCGTGAAGCGGTAATTTCTTGTCTCTCATATGTATTGAGCCTCCGTGAAATTGGGGCAGATTTCCATTTGAAAACGACCATTCTTTCTCGCTTCACGAAATATTTCCCTCCCTGACCATTTTTTCGGTGGCGAAAATCGTGCGACAGTCCGTGTTCAAATTCGACAGAAAATTTGGCGAATCAGGCGAGGTGGTGACGAAACTCCCGGGATATCCGCGCCCATTGTCGATGAATTGTTTTCCACCCTTACCCGTTAGCGATTTCACCCGTTCGGGTGATGGCGCACCACGCGCGCAGCCTATACGCTCATGCCAAAGCATCAAGCAAGGAGTCTTCCATGTACCGTCAACCCTTTCATCAAATCATCACGGCTGCACGTGGCGCCGGATGCCGTTGGTGTCAAGTGGTGCGCTATGGCCGCCAGCGGCCGAGTGCCAAGCCACTGGCCGTTTGGGGCGAAGACCTTCCCCATGCTGACTCGGTATGGCCACAGGCGCAAAGGGCTCTGGTTGAGCGCGCCGGGTTGGGAGCGTTGACGATACACCGTGCGTTTGATTGGGGAATCGTGCACTCCGGGATTATGCGGCTGCCTTTTTATGATCGTCCCACCTATGACATGCTCGCCGCCATTCCGCTATACCGGGATGCCGCTGTGTGCGACGTGTTGTGGATGGCTTTCGAGAATCCCCCGAGCGAAATAGACACCGCCCAGTTAATCGGCCGTCTCCAACGGCGAACAATGCCACGCATCCTATTCACGCCACGCTATAAGCAGCAGCGGACGGAAGTCCTCGCGCGCCTTTCCATCGGGCATCGCGAGCAGGTAGCTCATGCGTTGCGAGGGCGGGTGTCCACCCGTCTACTGATGTTATGGATGAAGCTGCGATCGGAGGAGGCACAACAACACCCCAAGGATGCCGAGTGGCTGGACGCCTTGGCTTCGGAGATTGAGGCGCTGAGGTCGGAGGAAGTGGAGCCGTTGGCGCGAGCCCTCTATCCCGTCCACGTTCACTGGAGCTTGATTTCGGGCTTTCGGTCAGTAGCGGAGTCCAGCGGCATCCACTTAGCCATCGGGGACGGTCTCAAAGCGCTTGACAACCCCTTGGCGAACCCGATGCCGGCCTGGTTTCGCGTTCTGGCCCTAGAGGTCTTTGATTTGGCCTGTCAAGAAGCTGGCGCCACTGGTTCTGCCATTGCACGCACTCGCGTGGATGTGCACCCGAAAGCGCGGTTGCACATGCGGTTCGCACTCCATCCCGGCTCCCAGATGCCGCTCACCAGCATCAAAAGCTGGCAGGCCGTCGCAGTGGCTCGTCAGTTGGGCGGGGTGGCGCACCAAGACCATCACAGGGGTTACGGATTTCATATCTGCATCCCGTTTCCGAAGACTTAGTGCCCACTCTCTTCCAGGAATATCAACGTGGCCTTCACTCGAGCATGCAACGTGCTCGCTGTGGCGTCGATCGACAACGCTTGATATATCTGGGAGACATAGTTTTCCACCGATTTGGGCGTTATCACCAACTCCGCCGCAATCCCGGCATTCGAGTATCCCTGCGCAATCAATTTCAGGATATCGCGCTGTCGCGGGGTCAATGAGGCTACCGCCCCCTGCGGCCTGGGCCGATACGCGGCCACCAGATGCGGGTCGAGCACCACTAAATGCGCGCGGGCACCCTCGATGGCCCGGATGATGGTTTCAATATGGACTACCGACTTCTTTAAAAGATACGACCAGCCACTCAATTCCTCCCGCGGGATGGCGGTCAGCACCCCGGGCTCGTCGTAGTTGGACAGCAGCACAATGCCGATGTCGGGCAACATCCGCCGCATGCGCAGCCCTACATGAACACCGGTGTCCCCCGGTCCTAGGTCAATGTCCAGCAAAGCAACATCCGGGGCGTCTTCCATGACGTGTTGGAGTGCCTCTTCGCCGTTGCGGTAGGAACCGACCACCGCCACCTCGCCATAAGAAGCAAGAGACGTCGTCATGAGCCCACGGAATAAGTCCTCATCTTCCACAATGACCACACGCGCCGGACTCAACATGCACCATAACCCTTCCTAACCCGGGGGGATTCCCTCGGGTGAACTGAGGGGCTAACCCTCTGCAACCGGGCTTCCCGAATCCATTTAATTTTACCAAGAGCGACAAATTACGTCATGACTCTTCAATGCAAACGATGTTCAGGAGGTAACATAGATGATTCAGTCATTGGCTAGCCGGTTGGGCGACGATCGTTGGCTTATTGCATCGACGGTGGTTCTTTTTGGTTGGTTGGAAGGGTTTCTGATCGAAATTCTTCGTCTGACCCACGAGCCGTTCAATTTAGGCGGAACGACATTGGTCCTCGCTACCGTGGCGGTCGTGTTCGCGGCAGCGGGACTGGCAGTTCGGTCGAAATGGGCCGAAACCCATCACCAGTGGATTGTCTATACGGCATTGCCGTGGGCGGCACTCTTCTTGGCGCTCGGATGGCAGTTCGCCTCCGGAGCTCTGTGGGCCTCCATGGAAGTCGCAGCCATCCTTCCGCCGGTTGTCTTATGGCTGTCGCGCCTTCCACTCCCGTTGGCGCATCGCAACCAATCATTTCTCATCTCGTGGGTCGGCATGACCATCATGGCGGGAGTTCTCGTCATGCTGACGCACGCATTCCCCGGCGAGGGGCGCACACTGTACGCCTTCGGCATGCTGCCAATGCAAGCAGCGGCGTTCATTCTTCCAGCGCCGCATGCCAGCCGACGTTCACTCCGGCCATTGCGGCCCAACCGGGTCGGAGGCGCTGCGATCGGTCTCTTCTTTGTATTGGGATTGGGATCATCCGAAGCCACACGGTGGGCCTCGAGTGCGGGCTCTCTATCATGGCCCGCCACTGTTCTTGTGAGCGCCGCCTCACTCCTGGTGCTGTTGGCGCTACCCTTCGCTCTTCGGCGCACGCGTCACCTACTCGGCTATTTGTCGGCCGTCTTTCTTGCGGTATCGCTCTTGGGATTTTTCGACCCGGGCACGCGCGCCGCCGTATTGGGCCCACAGTTTCTTATGCTGGTGGCTGCCAACCTGCTCGCCCTGTGGTGGGCCGTGTCACTCATGAGCTCCCTCCGGCGAGCTCCCTCCGAGTTAGCGCTTGCACTCAGCGTAACCACCGTGGCGATTGCCTTGGGGTGGGGAATTCCAGCGGTGACGGGACGCTATTCGTCCTGGCTCCTGGTGGCTGTCGTCCTGGTGGTCATCGCGACGCCGCTGTTGCTGATGTCGGGGGAATTCCCCTCGTCTCCAACCTCGTCAACGTTTCGGGGCAATCCAGACACATTCTTTGACCGAGCCAAGCTCACCCCGCAGGAGCGGCGCATCGTCCAGCTGTTGATGCAAGGCAAGAGCAACCAGGCGATCTTGCAGGAGCTCTATGTCTCCATCAACACCTTGAAAACCCATCTTAAGAACATCTACCGCAAAACCGAAACCAAAAACCGCCACGAGCTTCTCGACCTCATTGGTCAGCAACACAGCCAGAGCGCCGGTCAGTGAAGGAGGGAAAAGCGATGTCGGACCGCATACTGCAAGAAGTCACCGTATGGGCCAAGTCCATCGACATCCCGATTATCGGGGTAGGCTGGGATCAAGAGGAAGAAAAGGACGGCGAGCGCCACTACCGCACGCGGATCGATGACCGCCACCTGGATTGGTATTTCGCCACCGAGGTCTCCCGGCACGTGCCGCTGCTTCTCACCCGTATCGTGTCACACCGGCTGAAACTCGAAGAGGAGCGCTTCATGCTGGACTCTCTCATCCATGAAATTCGCAATCCGCTGGCCGTCTTGACCGGACACTTGGAACTCTTGGACCACGAGATGGCCGCGCATCCCCGCATCGAAGCCATCCACCGCGCCTCTGACCGCATCGCCCGCCGGTTGGATTGGGCCTCACACCAGCACGGCTCAGTTGTGCATGCCCAGGTTTCGCTCCGGAATTTATGGAGCACCATCATCCAAGATCTTGAGCCGGAATGGCGGCCGCGCGACATTTCGTGGAGCTATCGAGGCGACGAGGGAACCACGGTGACCGATCCCTGGCGGGTTGAGCAAATTCTTTTCAACCTAGCCAAGAACGCCATGGAAGCCTCGGCCGACCATGGCCTCATCCGTGCCGATTGCTACCATCTCTGCGATGATCTGGTGTTCCGCGTATCAAACGACGGCGAGCCCTTGAGCGAGGAGCAACGGAAGAAACTGTTCCATCCCCAAGCCAGTGCGAAGGGTCGAGGACATGGCCTAGGGCTGGCGCTATCGCAGCGCTTGGCGAGAACCCTCGGTGGGAAAGTCATCTATCTGCCTGAAAAGGAAGGGGTTTCCTTTATGCTGATGCTGTGACGCCGAGCCACCCGGCGCATCCAGCGCGGGAGCTCCGCCGCCGCAGACCGCAGCAACGCAGGCTCCTGCACGATTCGGGCAAGGACTCCCCGCAGACGACGCTCGTGATAGGCGTCCCGCAAGGATTGCCACGCCAGTGCTTGATCGAGGAGGTGAATGCGCTCTCGAATGACCCACTCCATGCCCGGATACAACTCTAGTTCCCGGCTCATGGTTTCGGCCGCGGCACGCAATTGGACAAGACTTTTCGCGGTATCGGACACTAGGGAGCCCCGGCGGCGGCGATAAAAATAGTACGCCCGAGACGTGAGAGCCATGACAGGGCGACGAGCCAGACACCGCATCATGAATTCATAATCCTCACCCACAGAAATTGTCTCACGAAAACGGAGCACCGAGGGTTCGACCAGCCACGATCGCCGCATGAGAGGCTTAAGGGCCCCAAAATCCTTGGTTGCCAGCGACGACACCGTCACCTTCCCCTCCCACCGTGGCATTTGCACCTCGTCAAAGTAGGAACTCCAGGGCGCCGCCGCACCGTCATCGATAAGCCAAAGATTGTCCGATACGAAGTCTGCCTGGTAGCGGGCGGCCAGCTCCAAAAGCTTTTCCAAGCGGTCGGGCGACCACCAATCATCCGCATCCAAAACGGCCACGAATTCTCCCTCTGCAAGGCTTAGCGCGGTGTTGCGGCAATGCGACGGACCGCGCTGCCGTTCGCCCCCCATCAGTCGAATCCGCGGATCGCGATAGGCTAACACCCGCTCCCGCGTGCGGTCTGTAGAGCCATCATCCACCACGATCACCTCGAAGTCCGACATGCTTTGGGCGAGGACGGATTGGAGGGCATCGTCAATGTATTGGTCAACATTGTAGGCGGCCATCAGAATGCTTACGCGCGGCGCCATCATAGGCCAAGACTCCTTTCGACGTGGGCAGCGGTCTTGGGCGAGGCGTCGCGAAGCACCGCGGACAGTGTCTCCGGCCATGCAATGAGGGGCTTCCATCCCGTCGCTGTCCGGAACTTCTCGGCGGATCCCCGCATGACGGGCACGTCTGTTTTGCGGCGGCGCTGGTCCTCGGAAACAATTGCGAGCGGCATGGGCAGGTCGAGCAGAGCCGCCATATCGGCAATCACGCGACGAAGCGTTCGATTGACACCAGAGCAGATATTGAAGGTTCCGCGAAGCTCCGGAGTTTCCACGGCTCGCCGATAGGCGCGCGCCACATCCCGCACGTCGAGAAAATCTCGCGAGACATTGACGTTACCCGCTCTAACGCAGGGTTTTCCGTCCATCTTCATGGTCCAAAGCTGGCGCGCGAAGCTTGGAATGGCGAAGTGGGGAGACTGTCCAGGGCCGATGTGGCTAAAGGGTCGAAGAATGACTGTCGCCATGGCGTCGTCAGCCCCCATCTCGCTTAAGAAGAGCTCCGCCGCATATTTTGAAACAGCATAGGGGCTCCGGGGTTCGGGCCTCTCATCCTCGGTATGCACGGCGTCTCCGAATCCATACACTTCACCGCTGCTGACGAAGATAAAGCGTTCAGCCCCCGCTCCTTTCGCCGCCTGCCAGACGTTAATTGTGCCCACCACGTTGACGTCGGCGGTTTGCCCCGGAGTGTCCCAAGAATCCCGCACCGAACTCAGCGCGGCCAAATGAATAACTGCCTCGGGTCGAAAATCCCTAAACAAGCCATTAAGCCCCGTGGCGTCGCGAACATCGACGCCCTCGCCTTCGCCTGGCCCGCTGAGTTCCCATACGCTGTGGCCGGCGCCGGTCATCTCCTCGACGACGTGACGTCCCACAAAACCGCGACTTCCCGTAACCGCCACCCGCATTATCGGTCCCCTCGCAGCATCGTGACCGCGCGTTCCATTTCCCGTTCTTCCGCCACCGTACGACAGTCGTGCTCCACCATCAGGCGCACCAGTTGCGGAAACGTGACCTTGGGAGTCCACCCCAGCCGCTCACATGCCTTGGTTGGGTCTCCAACCAGCAAATCCACTTCGGCCGGTCGGACAAAGGCCGGATCAATGCGGACGAACTCCCGATAATCCAAGCCCACAGCTGCGAAGCTCTCTTGCACCCACTCCCGCACCGAATGCGTTTCACCCGTTGCAAGCACGTAGTCGTCGGGCTCGTCCTGCTGAAGCATCCGCCACATGCCTTCCACATAATCCGGGGCATAGCCCCAATCCCGCTGGGCGTCCAAATTGCCCAACAAGAGCATGCGATCCAAGCCCGCCTCAATTCGCGCTACGGCCCGGGTCACCTTGCGAGTGAGAAACTCAGTGCCGCGACGCGGCGACTCGTGATTGAACAGAATGCCTGAACACGCATAAAGCCCATAACTTTCCCGGTAGTTCACTGTGATCCAGTGGGCATACAATTTGGAAACTCCATAGGGACTGCGCGGATAGAACGGTGTCAATTCGGTCTGCGGCACTTCTCGAGCCTTACCGAACATCTCGCTGGTTGAGGCTTGGTACATCCGGATGTGTGGATTGACGTCCCGGATCGCATCCAAGAGCCGTGTCACGCCCAGCGCCGTGATTTCCCCCGTGAGAATGGATTGATTCCAGCTTTCGGGAACGAACGACTGCGCCGCCAAATTGTACACTTCGTCGGCTTCGGACATCTCAAGCGCATATCTTAGGGAGCGTTCATCCAACAAATCCGCGGATAGAATGTGAATGTCCTGCTCCAAGTGATGAATGCGCGCCAAAGGAACGGTACTGGTGCGACGAACCACCCCCCACACACGGTACCCTTTTTGCAGTAGAAGTTCGGCCAGATACGATCCATCTTGACCGGTTATCCCAGTAATCAATGCATTTTTCATATTGACACGCCTTTCTCGACTCGATACCGTGCGATCGCGTCACCGTAAATTTCTTCAATCCGCTTGGCGGTTGTTCGACTGTCATACGCCGCCGCGGCTGACTGCGCCCGCGGCCGCATCGCCTCTTGACCCACTCGGTCGGCTAAAACCCGGCTCAGGAGCCGAGCAGCCGCCCCGGGCACGTGGAAAGGCACATGCAAGCCTGTCACGCCATCCTTCACAAGATCCTTGGCATGGCTCAAGGGTGAAACCGCCACCACGGCCCCGGCGTGCATGGCCTCGACGACGCCAATGCCGAATCCTTCATAGCGACTGGGAAAGGCCACGACTTGCGCGCTGCCATAAAGACGCCATTTTTCTTCCTCATCAACGGGTCCCAGGTAGTCGATGCCCAACGCCTGGGCTTCCGCTTTGACCTGGTTCCAGGTGCCATCAAAATCCTGTCCCGCCACGACGGCATAGACGGCATGCCCTAGCGTTTCGCGCATCTCCCTGACGGTGTGAAGAAGGTCCTGAAGCCCCTTATGAGCGGCGAGACGCCCGAGATAGAGGAGGTCTATCGGTCGGGATCGATGGGTGATGGCAGGAAGATGAATGCCCACAGGAATCACGTCGCAGGAAAGCCCTATCGCTTCAAATGCCGCCCTATCGTTTTCCCCGTCCCCCAGCCGTGCTGCAGCGCGTGCCAGAAGGGCACGGAAGGCGGTGCGCCACAAGAGGCGCTTGGCTCGAATGTGGTCGGCCGTATGGAATATGGCACCGTGCGCGGTGACGAGAAAGGGCACGCCCCAGCGCCGGCTGGCCCGCCAGGCCAACCATACCAACCCGTCAATGCCTTGCACGTGAATCACGTCGGATTTGGGAAGTTCGTTGAGATTGACGCGGGGAATGAAGAGAGGGTTCCACCAACCAGGCACGCGCAACACCGTCGCACCATCGATGACCTCCCGACTCACCAAGGTTTCACCCGTCGCTTTCACGCGCGCGCTGGTAACAATGGTCACCTCGTGGCCATCCTGCTGCAGCGCGCGCGCCAAGTCATGGGATGCAGTCTCCATCCCTCCTACAGCCGGGGCGTACTGGCGCACCATCATCAGAACTTTCATGGCATTCTCCCTCACCGTGAACCTAAATCTTTCCATTTTTATGGTGCCGCGGCTTTGTTTCCCCGACTAGGACGATTTTTGGGTGAAGGGACAAATCACCCTTGGCAGGTGATGACGACTGAACCCCGCGCCCCTTAGCCTTATGTCAGAGCCTGGTAGTCGCATATAGGGAGAATGATGTGATGCATTGGAAGGATCTTTCCTTAAAGTACATAGACTATCTCCGCGGGGCATGCCGGTATCCCTTTCTCATGGTGGGGAGAACCCCCTTGAAGAACCTCTCGCGCGAGCCTCTCGGGTTCCGAGTGCTTGTCGTTGCGGCTCATCCCGACGATGAGACATTGGGTGCAGGCGTGTTGCTCCATCGCCTCCGCCACTTGGGGGTCGACGTCCGGGTGGTGTTTACCACCAATGGCCGAGGTCTGGACTGGAAAACTCCTGTGCGTCAGCAACACGCTACCGCAATCTGTCGTCTCAGGGAGGCGCAATCGGCCCTGGGCACCTTGGGACTATCCCCCGACGTGATTGATGGCCTGGGATTCCCCGATCGAGGCTTGCATCGGTATCTTTCATGTGCGTGGAAGGATATTTCTGACTGTCTGGCAAGCGTGAGCCCCCATTTCGTTGTCACACACGGCTTAGAAGGAGGGCATCGCGACCACGATGTCACCAGTCTCATCGTGCAGCTGGTGGCCGCCGCCCAAGAGGTTCCCGTTCTTGAATGGGCCGAGTACAATCGTGACTTCTCGCTGACAGACCCGATGGTCGGATTCCCGCGAAACGGCGGGGCCAGCTCCCCCTTAACCCTAACCATGACTGAAGAGGAATGGCAGCTCAAGGCCACCGCCTTGAAAGCCTACCAATCCCAGCCTGAAAGTCGACATATCGGGCGCCGCCAAGAAGTCTTCCGGTGGGCCCAGTCGCGCGACGCAGTAGAGATGTTGGATGCGTGCGGAGGAGAGCCGCGCGTCCTCAAGACCCTGCAGCAGTTCGGCAAATCCAAATTGCGGAATCCCTACCCCGTTAGACAGATTGAGCCTCCGGGCAATCTGCTTCCGCTGCCTTAGATTGAGGCAGGGCGGCCAGTCCCATGAAGATCCAGAAGAAGCCATAACCTATTCCGCTGTTGAACTCGAAGTCCACCGCGCAGAGCAGCAGGATGGCCCCAAGAATGGGGCCGTTCGGGTTTTTGAGGCCGCGGGCGATGCCTTGGACGAACCAGACCGCAAAGGGTATGGTCCCGACGATGCCGACGGAAGCCAGTTGTCCCAAGAACACGTTCGTGGTCGCTCGCCCCGTATTGAGCTGTCCGCCTCCTGAGTAGAGGTTTTGAATGGACGGCAACAGACTCAGCTTCCCCATGACGCCCGCTCCGTTTCCAAACCAGGGATGAAGCCCGATCAACACTTTCATGAGCTTGACCGACGCCAACCGGCTAGCCAGCGCATATTGCGCGTAGAGGCGGGCCGTACCGCCAAATCCGAGATTGATGGGGCTGACTCGCGCGAGCACCCGCAACAGTTCGTGCAGGTCAAAAACCAAAAGCCCTGCCATCAACAGGGCAACCGCCTTAACGCCCAGGCCGACAATTTTTCGAGCCTCCTGCCGTTGCGGCCCGGGCACGAGAGACAAAACCACGAGTGCGACAGCTGCCGAGATCCACGATGCCCGCGCCAAGCTTGAAACCACTCCAATGATGGACAAAAACACCAAGATTCCATACGCCCGCGCAGAGAAATGCCTTTTCTGGAATATCAGCAAGAGTAGTGTAATGCCGGACTCCACCCCGTACCAGTCAGGTTCACGCATCAGTCCATAGGGTCGAACAAACCCGCCAAAGGTCTCGGGGTGCAGGACGTGCGCCAAAAACAGCAGATATTGCGCCATGCCTGAGAGCATTACCAATACCGCCCCATAGGTGAGTGCGAGAAAGGCCCGCTCCCGAATCCCATAGCGTTCGATGATGTCAAACACCGCGATCTGCAGCAAGAGAAGAAATGTCATGCCCACCAGCTCGACGAAGAATTCCGTGCGACTCACCAGCACCGGCCAGGCAAAAAAGAAGCTCGCGATCCACAGGAGTGCCCATGCCCAACCTTTGGGGGTGATGGGCCGTTCGTGGCGAGTGAATCGATACACCACCCACTTGATGAGGATGGGGATGGCCATGACTTGATAGAGACGCACATAGGATTGGTGCACAACCACTGGCGAACGATCAATGAAAATCACGGCCAAAATCAGATACAACACGGCTTGCGGTTCATCCAGCGCCCAAACAGCCACCAGTCCAGCTGCGCCCACCAACACTCCCGCCGGGATGCGCCCCAGGGACGCAGCGATTCCAGCAGCCATGGCGAGTAGGACGGGAAGCGGCCATTGCCACCATGCCCGTGGTCTTAATGGGACGCGTTGTGTCTTGGTACGTGCGACTACCATGTGGTATCCAACCTTCCTTCGGGGGACTGACTGGGCAGACGAAGCACCCGTTCATACACTGCGACATGCTCCTGGACCATGGCGTCCACGTCGAAAAACCTCTCCATGCTAGGCGCCTCTGCAGCTTCCAGTCGCCGCACCGCCTGTATGGCGTCGGCCAGCGCCTCTGATGACCGTGGCGGAACCATGGCAGCCAATGGGTAGGACGCAAGAATCTCCCCCGAGCCCCCCACATCGGTAGCCACGATGCGCATGTGCTGGGATGCCGCCTCCAACAGCACCAACGGAGTCCCCTCCCATAATGACGGCAGAAGAAAGATGTCCGCCCACTGATACCAGGGCTCGATAGGGTCCACATACCCGAGAAACTCGACCTGCTCACTGAGTTCCAATCGCGCCGCCATCCCCTCAAGCTGAGAGCGCAATTCGCCTTCCCCGGCAATCTTCATGAGAAAGGGCACCCCCTCCTGGCGCAATCGAGCCAGGGCTTCCAAAAGATACGGGAACCCCTTCTGCTCGCTCAGGCGACCCACTGACAGCAGCCGTATGGCTCGGCCAACGGGCATGGGCCGTGACCGCACGCCGTCAAGACTTTTTCTAGGCACGCGGTTCAGGATGGTACTGACACGCGCCGTATCGACGCCATAGCGATGGCGCAGGGTGTCCTGGATTTGGGTGGAGACGGCAATGTAGTAGGTGGTATGCCGGGCGAGAAACTGTTCGCCGGCACGGTATATCCGGCGCTTCAACCACCGGTGGCCGGCCCATTCGTCAGGGTTGAGATGCCATGTCTGCACAACGGGAATGCGCTGGCGTTGCGCCAATCGACGTCCGTAAATGCCGCCCCGGCCCCCGTGGGAATGAATGAGGTCATATCCCCCCTGAGTCACGATGGCAGACAGGCGCGTCAACGTGTGCGCGGAAAATTTTGCCCCATAGTCCACGACATAAACACGCGAACCCCATTGTTGGCGCAAGCGTGCTTCCCACGGACTTCCCTGGCCGATGGCAATCCCCACAGTCAATCCGCGGTCATGAAGCCCCTTCATGAGATAGAGGATATGCCGCTCTTGGCCGCCATGAAGTGCCATCGGGTCCACAAACAATATGCGCGGCACCACTTCACCTCTTTTCCGGATCATGGACTCCCTTGCGGCAGGCTTCCGGTACGAATCACACGCGATCGCGAACCCTTGACAGGAGATTTTGAAGAGGCTCCATACCGACCGAAATCTCCGCCAGGATTTTGGGAACGTCCGCGTTGTGCACGTGCTGGACGGCCGTAGAAAACTCTTCATAGGTCCGGGCTACCGGAATTCCATATTTGGTTAGCACCCGGGCAAACTCAACCTGATGGTTGTCAACGTGCTCGCCGTATCGCCGCTCGCGTGGCACCACCACCGGAACACGGCCCAATTCCAAGGCTCGAAGGATGGTACCCGGGCCTCCATGGGTTATCAGCACATCTGACGACTCCATCAAGGTCAAGAATTGAGCCTCCGGAATGATCGGCTTCCAGAGCACGTCGCTACGTCGGCCGCGAATGGCGCATTGAACGGTCACGGGGCCTGAAATGAGTCCCGCGTCAATGGCGGTCACGACCCAGTCGACAGCACGGTCGATGGGTCTTCCGTGCGTTCCAAGCGCGATGAAGACCATAGCAATCCTCCTAGGACAACCCCTTTGGGGTAAAACTTCCGCTGTTCCTCCCACTGCAAAACCACCCAATCCGAAAATGGCGCGACCATGCGTCCGGTCAGTGTGGGCGACGTCACACGGTCGAACACCTCAATAAACATCGTCTGGGTACGAAACAGCAGTTTTCCGAGAATGATGAACGGTACGGCGATGCCAGCCCCCGTGGTTATGATCAAATCCGGAGAAAATTCCTTGAGGATCCGCCGGGCCAGTAGGGCATTCCGGAAAAGATTTCTGAGATTGCGGTTTGTGGGGTGATATCCCCAGTCGATTGGCACACCATGCGCTGCGACCCACGACTCCACATCGGGTGTTTTAAATGAGACCAGCCTGACATCGTCTTGGCGTACGCATTCCCAGGCCGAGGCCAACTGCCAAAAGTGTCCTCCGTTGGATGAGACCATCAAGACACGCATTGTCTCCCCCCCTCACAAGGGAGAGCATAGAAGCTTAGTGACCGAACGGAAATCGCCCAACGGGGTGAAGTGAGATCTCACCCTTATAATTCGGTAGACGATATTGTACGTTGGCCGATTCGGGGGCCAGTACCTTCACGTAATGTTCACTGGCGAACGCGTGGATTTCGGGGCTACCTCGTTAAGCACTGTTCCTATAGTCGAAAGAACACTGTCGGTGGCAAACCGCCGAACGCTTTCCACGACCGCACTAGAACTGGGCATTGACACGCTATTCGAGACGACATCATACAGAACACTTCGTAACTCGTCGTCATCTTTGATAAGCCACCCATTCACATTGGTGCTGACAATATCCCGCGGTCCGTGGGGGCAATCACGTGCGATAACAGGAATTCCGCGAGCCAACGATTCTACCAACA
>JAKADO010000073.1 GCA_021820485.1 Bacillota bacterium | reverse complement strand
TGGACTGCAGGCAATTGCGGTGCGCGGCCGCCTCTTGTGGGCCACAGCGCTCGCCTATCACGCACTGGATGACCGCCGAGCCAACGTCTACCGCGAGTGGGCGCAGGACTTATTGCGAATTGCCCGCGTCGACATGTCGATACTCCCAGATTGGCCCGATGGCACGCCTCTCTAACCCCAGCACCAGAATGTCCTCAACCACAGCCACTTTGCCGAGGACCTCGAGGCTGTGCTATGCTGGAGGAGAACTCCAAATATTTCCATAGGAAGGATGATTGTATGAATCGCTACGTGGTTGAATTTCGCACCCGGTCCGGAAAAGGCGACGAGGCCATGGCGTTGTTTCACGACATGAAAGCCTACTTTCAAAATACTCATCAGAAGACGCTTGAGGTCTATTATCAGGCATTCGGGACGCCAGGCCTGTTTCAGGTGGCCATGGACTTCGATAGTCTCTCCCAGCTTGAGGACGTATCCCGCACATTGCGGAGCGACCCTCAATATAAGGCGCTCGCCGACCGAGCGCGCATCATCTTTACCGAAGACTCCATGGCGACAACTGTCTATTATCGCGTCTAAAGGCGCCATACACTCAATCATTGCTTATGCCATGGAGCCCCTCGGCAAGTCACTCTCGCCGACTGCAGCAGCATCAAACAACAGGGCGCGGTTCTTGCCTGCTCGTTTGGCCGCGTAGAGAGCTGCGTCCGCTGCCTTAATCAGGGTCTCTGCGTCGCGGCCGTGCTCAGGATAGAGGCTGATGCCCATGCTAAGCGTGACGTGGAACTGGTGCCCGCCACCCAGCGTAATAGGTTCCACAAAGCTTTCCAGCATGCGGTGGGCGATGTCTTGAGCCGCCTCTGCGCTGGGAATGTGCGCCAGCAGGACCATAAATTCATCGCCCCCAAAGCGTCCGAGGACGTCATCCGCTCTCCGACCGCGGCCCAGGCGCTCGGCAATCGAGACCAGGGCCTGATTGCCGACCTGATGTCCCCACGTATCGTTGACCCATTTAAAGTTGTCGAGGTCCACCATCATCAGAGCAAAACCCACATGCGCCAGCGATTGACCGCTCATCGCCTCGGCCATGGATTTGTGGAACTGCGCGGCATTGGGGAGCCCTGTCAAGGCATCATGGTATGCCATGCGGGTCAATGCAGCCTGCTTTTGCCGCTCGAGGGTCATGTCCTGAATGGCCAAGAGCCCATACGTCGAAGCGCCCACCGCGATGAAATCACCATGGATGACCACGGGTCGAGGGGCCTCCATCCCCACATTGAGCTCTACCTCCCAGTCCTTAATGGCTCTGCGCTGGGCGAACGCCATATGATAGGCCTGCGAGGATGCCCCGCGAATGTCGGGCGCAAACAGGTCACGGATTGTTCCCGTCCTTCCCCCCAAAAGAGCCACGGCTGCGGGGTTCATCTCGACGACGTGGCCTTGTGCATCCGTCATGAGAATAGGCACAGGGCTTAAGGTAAAGACAGTTCGGTAGCGCTCAAGCCGCAAGGGCAGCAGTTCATACCGCGACACCGCATAGCGGAGCGCAATCAACCAAACCATCGTTCCCGCAAAATACGGAAACGGCGGAAGCCATGGTGGTGTAAATTTTGGGAGAAAGCTCCCCAACAAGACGTGGATCACGGTCGATACCACCCCGCCCCAGAAAAGCACCGCAATCTTTTTCCGTTGGTTGGGGTTGTCCGCAGTCCGGAGTTGTAGGCCGAACCCCACCACGAGAAGGGCCGTCATGAGGACTGCCAAATCCATACCGACATGAAATGGCCGATTGTAGTACGGTTTGGCCCAATAATCCTGGCGGTAAAACGAGGTGGACGCAAACACCTTGTTCCAGATTAACCCGATTGCGGGGATAACCCAGATGTAGGCGGCAATCACAGCCGCACGCCGCCGAGCGGTCCATCCCATGATTTCCAGCCATAAATGGGCCGTAAGAGCAAGAATCATAATCTGAGGCGTGACAACGCCGTAGACCATGATGGCCATGGCATTTCCCAAAGGCACCACCTGAATGGCAAAGGCTGCCGCCAACATGATCAATACCATGCCGTATTGAACCGCGACCAGACGCGCCGTAGCGTTACGGGATTCCCGCTGCAGCACATCGAGACCCCAATGAAACACCCAGAGACTGGGAACCCCGTAGAGGGCCGCCATCCATAACGCGTGAAACGTCATTCATCACCTCTTCTCAAAAGGTAAAAGGGCCTCAAGGGCAACGGATCGCCACGCGACGCTATCGTTAGACATGTCGAAATTTGTTGAATCTAGACTATATTGTAATGTGAATGGGATGCAATAAACAATTGGCTATGTGCAATCTGAGGTTGGAATTTCTCGTGTGTTAGTCCAAACCACCCTCGTCGGCTGCGAATGGCCGAGGAATTGGGGACCAGTGTGATTGAGGAAAAGGGAACCAGGGATACGGTAACACACTCTGCATTGACGCCCTTGTCTTCAGGCTTGGTTCGCGCGTGACTTCCGTGCTTTCGCTTCGCGAAAGCGATAGCTGTCTCCCGTCAAGGACGAGATGTGGGCATGATGCGTCAGGCGGTCCAACAACGCCGTCGTCATCGTCGGATCGCCAAAGACCTCGCCCCAGCGACTAAACTCCAAATTGCTCGTGACCAACACGGAGCCGCGTTCATAACGCTCCGCGAAGAACTGGAACAGGATCTGGGCTTGTTCTCGCGCCAACGGTAGATATCCGAGCTCATCGATAATCACCAACGGGTAGCGCTGCCCAGAACTTGAACCGTGCGAGCAGGCGATGTTCTGCCTGGGCTACGAGCAACTCAACGGCGCCGACCACGACGGCCAGCGCAAACGCCAGTTTCTGGTTGGCAGGCGTCTCACGATTTGCGGCCCGTGAGCACGAGGGCCGTTTGCAGCAACACGACGGCGACGGTCGCGATCTCAGCAAGAATTGTTGCACCAGTCACAGCTGAACAAGAGAGGTGTACGACATGGTAGAGTCCAAAGTGATTATAGGACGGGTGGTCCGTGGCATCTCCATTCCGGCCATGGTCATCCCCGCCGTGGGTTTATTCGCGCTGTTTTTCTCGGTTTTGCACCTTCACCAATCTGAACGACGTTTTGCTTCGATCCGTTTCAACCGAACTTTTGAAAGTCTTGTCTACTCAACCAAAGTAGCGGCTTAAGTTAAGTCGCAGTCAGATGTCGTGCCCCGTGGGGGCAGTTTCCTCCCCTATGTGCCCTGCCTCCTCCCAGCCCATGAACGCCTGGGAGGGCGCTCTCGCCCCGAATGCCCGGCATCAATTTCTTCTCCTACCAACCTTCGAATGTCTCATTAGCGACCCGGCCCGTCACCCCGTTGACGACGACCACCACCCACTGCGGTGCCCCAGCAGGATGCGAGCCATCATGGCTGACCAGGCCCTAGTTCGAACCGCGATGGCGCTGCGCCCGGTGACGACCACGCCTTCCTTCGCCAGTCACGATAGCACGAGCGACACGGATTCCCGGGTCGCGGCGATCATGTCGGCCAGGTCTTGTGGGAGAGGCCGAACGGAATCACTAAAAATTCCGGGTCTGACAACCCGATGATGCTCTCCAAAATGCAGCGTCACTGACGGAGCAAATGCGCGACGGACTCGATGGTAATCCACAAGCCCAAGGCGCCGAGAACCAGACCTGCGAACTTCTCCGCCCACTCCCCGACGTAGCGTTTCAGTTTGGCTCCAAAGGTGAGACCCACCAGCGTGAAGATAAAGGCTTGTACTGCGATGAGGACAATCGTCCATGCCACCGGCACCCCGATCATCCCGATGGAGAACCCGACCGCCAACTCGTCCAGACTAACGCTGAGGGCCGTGAGGACGAGCGTCCATCCCACAAGCGTCCGTTCCAGCTTTTCTTCCTCGTCATCCTCATCCTCGAAAAACATTAGCCACACGGCCACCGAAACCAACGCTAGCCCCCCCACGAGCGAGGTCCAGTCTCCGATCACGCGACCGGCGGTCTGCCCGATGATCAAACCCGCGATGGGCATGAGCGCTTCGGCGCCGGCAAACGTGAGCGCGATTTTCACCTTGCCGCGGGTCTGCAAGAATCCCAGGGAAATCGACATCATCAGGGTGTCCATGCCGAGGGACAAGACCAGCGCCACCATTTTTACAATGACCAATGCGGTTCCTCCCATTATGCGATGTGCAACACACGTATCGTCTACGCTCATGCTGGGATGCGATGGTTCAGCGCCCTGAGGTATGATTCGGCATTGTCGCAGCTTGATTCGAGATCTGAACTTTGTCGGTAATCCACTCCAGCCAGATCAGTTCGATTTGAGGTCCTGCGTGGGGGTCTACACCACCACACCCAAGCCCGCCGTCCGCTCGGCCCGCCGCAGCGCCCAGTGCATCATTCCGACGCCCAACCCTATCGTCACCACGGCGCCCACGGCCAGCCCGATTAATGCGGGTATCAGCGAAGACACCGGAGTCCCCGACAGCATGGCCAACCGCATGACGTGAAACGCATACGTTTGGGGTAACACCCGGCCCAGCACCGCCAGCCAGCCCGGCAAGACTGCCACAGGGATATAGAGGCCGGTCACGATTTGAATCAGGTAGCCGTAAACCCACGTTATCGGGTCTTGCCCTTTCTTAACCTCCAGGAGGAAGAAAAGGCTCGCCCCCATCAAACCCAGCCCCGCATTGGCTAGCACCAGCAACAGCCACGCGGCCAGCACACTGACGAGGTCGACGTGATGCATCATCAACAACCCGGATGTGACCAACACGGCCAGCGCGAGACCCTGCAAGACCGTGGCGAACAGCACCTGCCACGCGAGTCGCCCTAACAGGTTGGCCCAAATGCCCTGCACCGCTAACCGATACGTCTCCAAGCGCTTGTCCCAGAACGCCTCAGACAGCGTCTTAAACGGCGCGTTTAAGGCCACGACGGCCACCTGGTTCAGCAACACCCCGATCAGCACATAATCCACATAATTGCCGCCATAGCGGGTCACCACGCCATTGGCCACGGGACTCAAGAACAGGGACACAAAGTACCAGACGCCCACCGTCGTCAGCTCTTGGACCGCCGCCAGCCACAGATTGGCAGGGTACAGACGCAGCCCTTTGTATTCCAGCCAGGCGGCGGCCCACGATGCGCGGAAAAGCCCGCCGCTACTCCGGGGTTGGGCTTCCAAGGCGCGGGGATTTTCGGTCATAACGGCACCTCCGGGGCGGGAATCCACTGCTCAAAGACGTCGTCGAGCGACGGTCGGTCACTCGTCATGCGCACGAGGCGCCACCCGGCGCGGGCAATCCAGCGGAGCAGGGCGGGCGTGGTGGCCGCTACGTCATGGGACCACACGGTGATGACGCGGTCCCCTGGTTGGTCTCCGGGCTCCAGGGTCCACCGATCGACGCTCGGCCACGACACCGGGTCCGTCGGCAGGACGCCCGGGCCTGCCAGGGTCGCCCGGATCGGGCGTACCCGTGCCACTGAGCGCAAGAGCTCCGCCGTCGGCATGTGCGTTAGGAGGCGCCCCTGGGACAACAACGCGATATCCGTGCAGAGTTCTTCGGCTTCTTCCATCACATGCGTGGTCAGCACCACGCTCACGCCGTGATGGGTATTGAGGTCCCGAATCAAATCGCGCACCGATCGCACCCCGTCCGCATCCAGCTTGTTCGTCGGCTCATCCAAAAAGACCAGGCGATTCTCCGCCAAGAGCGACCGGGCCAAGGCGAGGCGCTGGCGTTGGCCCGCACTGATATGCATCGGCCATGCCTCGGCCTTGTCGGTGAGATAAAGCCGTTCCAACAACTCCGCAATGCGTTGGCGGGCCCTTCTCCCCGTGAGCCCGTACACCGGGGCCCAGAAGGCCAAGTTCTGGCGGACGGTGAGATTGTTGTCAATCCCCACATCCGCGGTGGGCGCCACCAAACTGACTCCGGCCCGCACCCGGTGGGCTTGACGCACCACATCGTAGCCAAGCACCGTGCCGCCGCCGCTGTCGGGCCGGAGCAACCCCGCCATCATTTTGATGAGGGTGGTCTTACCGGCGCCGTTTTCACCCAAGAGCCCAAGGATCCGCCCTTCCGGCAGGATGAGGCTAACCCTCTCCACGGCCGTCTTCGCCGGCGGTCCCGGGTAGTGTTTAGCCAGATCGTGCACGGCAATTATTGCCATCGCGTCAAACTCCCCTCCCGGCGCGCCTTTTCGATGCCGCGACCGTACGCCAGTAGGCCAAGCGGCACGAGCACGACGGTCATCAGGCCCAGAGCTGCGGCATCCACCGTCAGGGGTGACCACGGCAACACCTGTTGCAGCGGCAGCACCGCCCGGGAGAGCTGGGCGTGGGGATCCATCAAGCGACGTAGCGCATCAAAGGCATACGTATGGGGAATCAAGCACGCCACCCACTGCAAGGGGCGCGGCAGGACCGTGACCGGATAATAGGTGCCGGCCAGCAAGGTCGCCAACAGCTGTTGGACGATAAAGCGGACCGGTTCCGTGCCCCGCTTGATGTTCCACAGATAAAAGGAACTCGCACTCAGCATGCCAATCCCGAACGCCGCAGCCAGCAGTAGCGCCGTAAACCCCAACGCCAACAACCAATGATCAAAGCGAAACACGGCCCCAAAGAGCCACACCCCAAACACGCCGACAATGAATAGGCGAGGATAGTCGTCGAGTAAGGATTTGGTCATCAAGCCCACGAGCGGTGTGAAAATTGACATGGGGCTTAAGAGATAGAGGTCCATGGTTCCGTTAAAATAACTGCGGGCGATGCGCGTATAGGGATCCGCCAAGTTCGTATACAAGAAGACGTTCACCGCAATGCCCACGACGATGAAAGACATGTAGTTCGTGCCGTAGGCGGCGCCCATGAGATGGCCCGCGTGTCCGCGCACCATCCGCCCCATCAGGAAATACAGGAGGCTGGTCACGAAGATATTGGCGAGCCACATGATCTGATTCACCCGGTACGACTGCCAGATGCGGTATTCCCGTACGGCAAACGCCCCCAGAGTGACTAATTCATACCCGAGACGACGGCCCCAATGGCGCGCCACGGAGGAATCCAGCCCCATTACGCGGTCACCTGCCCCGTAGTGCCGAGCTCCTCGTCCGCCAGCACGTCTTGCAGCGACGGGGCTCGTTCCGTCAGTTCCATAATGGTGACACCAGCGCGCTCCAGCCAGGTGATGACCTCCATCAAGGCTCCGGACTGCCGCGCATCCACCGTGACCTGCCACTGCACCTGGCCCAACGGGCCGGGACGCGGCCGGCGGACGACGCGCGACACCGCCGCGGGCGGTACCGCATCCGGGGCGCCCGCACCGGTCGTGATCAGGTCCACGATACGGCGGTCGCGCAGGCGCTCTACCAGGTCCGACACAGTGCCGTAGCCGGCTACCTGACCCTTCGCCAACAGCAGTACCCGATCCGCGAGGGTGGCCACGGCCTCGGCGTCGTGGTCCGATATCACGACCGTTTGTCCCCGCTGCCGGGCCAGACCTTCAATCAACTGGAGCAGCGCGTGTCGGTGATGGGGATCCAACCCCACCAGGGGCTCATCCAATAAGACCACCGGCGTATGCCAGAGCAACGCGCGGGCCATAATGACCCGCTGCCGCATCCCATTGGACAAGGCCGAGACCGATTTTGCTCGGTCCGCCCAGAGATCCAAGGCACGCAGGGCCTCGTCACTGCGGTGTTTCGCCAGGGCGGTCGGCATCCCGCTCAAGCGGGCAAAAAAATGCAGGTTTTCCTCGGCGGTCAGGGCCCATTCGAGCCCCATCCACCCGGTAGTCGAGACGTAGGAGACGTGCCGACGAATAGTGCGGGTCTCTGCCAGCGGCACGCCCGCCACCTGACCCACCCCGGCAGTGGGGCGAATCAACCCCGCGAGGATCTTAATGAGCGTGGTCTTGCCCGAGCCATTGGGACCGAGAATCCCAAAAATCTCGCCGGAAGCCACCGACACCGTGCAGTCCGCCAGCGCCACGACCGGTGGGGTCGTGGCCGAGGTCGGCCGCACCGCCTGCAGCGCATTCCGGATCCAGAGGGCGGGGCCTTGGATTTCCAATTTGGTGCCGCGCAACGACGGCGCGCGTCCGGGGTAGACCTTGCGCACGCCACGGAGTTGGATCATCGGGTCCATCGCTTAATCCCACTGCTGCACGGTCGTGATGACGCGCTGGATGGCCGCGGTCCGGCTCTCGGCCTGCCGGACGATGGTGAGGAGGTCGGCCATGATGCTGGCCACATCCCACAAGTCCCAGAAGTGCGGACCCGGATCCCCGGCTTCGAGGTAGCCCTGCAGAACCGCCTCGCGATCGACGGGATCGGGCCAGCGCCCCAAATCGTACGCAGGATGGCCAATATACGCATCGCCAAAGTCGATCAGGCCTGTAAACGCACCGGTGATGCGGTCCACAAAGGTATGGGTGGGGCCAGGATTGGTGTGCAGCGCCACCGCCACCGGTTCGACGGGGACGTGTTCGACGGCTTGGGCCGTCAGCGTCGCGAGGTCAAAGGGAAAGGGCCAGCCAATCCCCCGTTGGGCCAAGTAACCCGCATAATCGTGGAGGTCTTCCGCCACCGCGGCCTTTACATCCGGCAGCGTGAACTCCTCGGGGAATAATCCGGAGGCCAGGAGCGGCGCTTGCGGCACCTGGTGGATCCGCCGAATCGTGCGGCCGAGGGTCTGGAGCGTCGCGACCCGGGCCGTCGCCGGAATGGGGGTGCGCACGGCTGCATCCCCGTCCATGCGGGTCATACAGGTATACTCGACACCGTCTTCCTTGCCATAGCCCAACACCCGCGGCACCGCAATGTCCGGTGCCGCCTCGGCGAGATGGCGCAGAAAGACGACTTCCTTTTCGAGGCTAGTCCAGGATCTCCATTGCGGGGGCCGCTGCACCTTGCACACCACGTCGGTATCCACGAAGTACACGCGGGCTTCGCCGCCGGTTTCGTCGATGCCCGTGACCGCGCGCGCTTCGGGGAGATGCTGGCGTACGAGCCGCAGGACTTGCGCCGGGTCCAACACCGGATCCGGCGCTCCCGGTTGATAGTACTCACGAATAATCACGGAACCCCTCCTATGTAGGTGCGAATCGGGGATGGAGCGGACAGAACTGTGTGCTATATTGTAACTACGGTTACAGCATAATCAACCCGAGGATCGCGCGTCAACCCCGATCGTCGGAAAAGGAGGGGCCGTGTGCGTCACTGGGTCCTGCTGCACTATCGGGTACCGCCCACACCGAGCGCCGGCCGCGTAGCAGTCTGGCGCAAGTTGAAACAGCTCGGGGCGCTGTTGGTCCACGACTCAGTCTGGGTGCTCCCAGATACGCCCTGGACCACGGAACAGTTGCAATGGTTAGCCGCGGAGATTACCGAAAGGCACGGCGACGCTTTCGTGTGGCAAGCCCAAGGGATGATGCCCGGTCAAGACGCCGCACTCCGGGCCCGCTTTCTTGCGGCGAGCGAAGAAGAATACCGCGCCATTGGGCAGGACCTGGAGCAAGACGGGGCCGATCGCATAACCCTGGCCAAACGGTACCAGCAAGCCCACCGTCGCGATTATTTTGGGTGTCCACTGGGACCACAAATCTACCATGCACTAATCCGTGCCAAGGAGGACTAACCGTCCGATGAAATGGATAACGCGCCAACAGGTGGGCATCGATCGCATAGCCAGTGCGTGGCTCATCACCCGGTTTATCGATCCCCAGGCAGCGTTTGCCTTTATCCCTGACCCATCCGCCGCACCGGATCCGGCTCTGGGGGAGCCGTTTGACATGCCGGGGGTGCGGCTGACCCATCGGCACGGCCATTGCACGTTTCACACGATCGTGGAGGAGTATGCCCTCGACGATCCGATCCTGCATCGCATCGCCCGTATCGTGGATGAAGCCGACACCATTCAGGACGTACTGGTCGAGCCCGCGGCCATCGGGATCGATTGGATCTGCCGTGGGTTGCGCATAATCTGCCAGGACGATGCGGAGGCCTTGCAGCAAGGATGCCGTCTCTTCGAGAGCCTGTATGCGTATCTCCAGAGCGAAGCGTAAGCGCGGATATTCCCCGGGGCCTGGCGACGCTGGCCTGGTCGTGGGAACCGTTGCCGATGGCGCCGTGCATAAAACGTGTTGCGGGAATCTAAACCTGCCATCCCAAAGGGCTATCACATACCACTGATATCCTCGATTACTTCACGACGCGAATAGCGGACTTGCCGGCCAAAATACGGCCGAATCCTTACTGCGCTTATGCACCCGTTAATCCCGCACGAGGGGCAATCCCCATTCTAAATTTTACCGACATGCGTCAAGGGGAATACACCGATGGGCGTAAGGTGCCCGCTGGGTCTGCCTGCTATCATCGCTAGCAGGAGGTGGAGCCGTGAATTCCCGGCCGATGCGCAAGCTCGTCGGATATCGTCGGTTGTGGCTGGCGACGGCGCAAGTCGGGTTGTCCAGTTGGATGGTGCAAGTGGCGCTCTTTGCCGCGCTGGTGTCCCACCATTCCGCGCGCGTCATGGCCGGAGTCCTGCTGGTCGCGACCATCCCCGCGTTGCTGGCGGGACCCGTCTTCGGGGCGCGGCTGGATCGGCGGGCCCGGCCCGAAGTCGCCGCGTGGGCCGCCGGCGTACAAGCGGTACTGCTCCCCGTGATGGCGGGGCTCGTTGGGCACCATCTCGTCCTCCTCACCGGCGTGTATGCCCTATACAATTTGACGGGAACGCTCAGCGCGGCGGTGCGTCAGCAACTCCGATATGGCCTGGTGCCGCCGGATTGCTGGGCCGACGTCAATGCGCGCCTGGGCGGTGTCACCGAAATCACCACCATCGCGGGCGCGCTCTTGGGGAGGCAGGAGGCCATTCAACCCTAGATTGCAATAGCCAACCAATTTTTAGCGGATTGCACCGAAAAAGAGGGCTTGATTCGCTGCCCGCCCCACCGAAGAGCCCCCTCGATCGCTTGACAGGAGACGGCCGCTTCCGCACGCTTAGGAGTAAATAATGGGAGGTGAGCCCGCATGAATTCCCAGGAAGCCCGTGCGCCCTTTCCGCCGTTCACGGCGGAGACTGCCCGTGTCAAAGTCCGGATGGCGGAGGACGCATGGAACACCCGTGATCCCGAACGCGTCTCGATGGCATACAGCCGGGACAGTGAATGGCGCAATCGCTCCGAATTCTTGCACGGACGCGAAGAAATTGTAGCGTTCCTAAGGCGCAAATGGGCACGCGAGCTGGAATATCGTTTGGTAAAGAGTCTTTGGGCTTTTCATGACAATCGCATCGCCGTGCGTTTTGCTTACGAATGGCATGACGATTCCTACCAATGGTTCCGATCCTACGGCAACGAAATGTGGCAATTTAATGAGGCTGGCCTGATGGTACGCCGCCACGCCTCCATCAATGATCTTCCGATCAGCGAAGAGCGCCGCTTGTTCCGCTGGCCATTGGGGCCGCGTCCCGACGATGTTCCCGAGCTCGAGGATTGGGGGCTCTAACTCCCAGCACCATAGCCTCTCTTGTGATGCCAGACGCGATGTATGCCACGCCCGATATTTATGCAACTTTATGCTTGACTCATGCATTCCGACGAGTTAACGTAATGTCCTAGTCAGGTTCTGACTTAAACCGGCCCGCGGGGGCCATACATCCTTGGAGGTTACACTATGCGACTCACGCCCCCTTCGGCCGTTCTGGCGTCGTCGATTTTTGCCTTGGCGCTTGCGGGATGCGGCGCGGCTCCAGCGGCTACCCAAGCCTCGGCATCCCAGCGCCCGGTATCTGGAGGAACAGCTGTCTATGCGCTGCCGCCCGACACCGCGCCCAACTGGTTCGTGCCTTTGGCTTCACTAACAGCGGCCAGCGTGGTCAACTCACAGACCACTCAAATGATGTACAAGCCGCTCTTGTCATTCAACCGGCATGACCAATTCGACCCGCGCCACAGTTTGGCATCGTCCGTCACATGGAACGCGCAGGATACCGTCTTTACCGTCCGACTCAACCCGAAATGGCATTGGTCCAACGGTCAGCCAGTCACTGCGCAGGACGTGGTGTTCACATGGAGCGTGATGAAGGCTGCCTCGGAACCCAATACTCATTATCCATGGACATTTGCCGGACAAGGATTTGGCGGGGTACCGTCCGTATGGCGCAGCGTTACGGCCACGAACGCGCACACAGTCACCATTGCCCTGACCGAACCGCGCAATCCCGAATGGTTCATCCGAAACGGCATCGGCCAAATCGTCCCCATGCCAGCGTCGGTGTGGAACCGGTTCCCGAACAGCAAGTCCCAGGAGATGGCGTTCATCAGCCGCGTGGCCAACTCACCGACAAACCCTGTGTACCGAGTGGTGGACGGTCCCTTCCAATTCCAGTCCACCGAAGCGAACAACTATTGGTCCTTCGTTCCCAATCCTCGGTACGACGGACATCGGGCCTACTTGAAGCGGGTTGTCTTTCAATACGAGACCTCAACGGCTTCAGAATTTGCATCGCTCAAGACAGGCAGCATCAATGTGGGATATCTTGGGGTGTCATTGCTCACCGCCAAAAGCCAATTGACCAACGATGTCGTGACGGTGGCCTATCCGCTCGGCTTCAATTACTTGATTTTGAACATGAATTCCAAGGCGCCGCATGGAATCGGCACCGCCTTCCAATCTCTCGCGGTGCGGCAGGCGCTGCAGCTGGGCGTGGACCAGCAAGGTATCATCCAACACATCTTCCATGGCTACGGCACGGTGGATGACACCACGCTGGCGCCTCAACCCCACACAGCCTTCCTGGATCCGCGCCTTGTGTCGCATAATCCCTACCCCTTCAACCCCCGGCGGGGTCAGAAGCTTCTCGAGGCTGCCGGATGGCACGAGGTGGGGGGCGTGATGACGAAACACGGCGTGCGGCTCTCGTTTACCTTGGATTATGCGTCGGGCAGCCATAGCAGCACGGACATGGCCTCCCTCATGAAGGCGGATTGGGCCAAAGAAGGCATCCAAGTCCACCTCGAGGCACAGCCATTCAACACCGTGATTAGCGACAGCCCTGCGAACGCCTCCCAATGGGCTGCCATGGACTGGCAGCAGGGCAACATGGGTGGATGGTCCTATCAACCATATCCCACCGGAGGCGGGCTGTTCGGGACAGCGGGAGCCATGAATTCCGGGAGTTACAGCTCGTCCCAAATGGATCAATTTATCCAAGCGACCTACGAGCCCAGCACCCCGAACCAAGCCATGAAGCGCCTATACGCATACGAAGATTACGCTGCGAAGCAACTGCCTTCGGCCATTTTTCTGCCCTACGAGCCGCTCTTCAATGTTCATGCGGCGAACATTCACGGTACGGTGTCGACCTTCGATCCCATCGGCAATATGATCCATCCGAACTACTGGTGGATTTCACGCTAAGAGACTGACCGGCCCCCAAACGCCGGTCAGTCTCTTTCCTGAGGGAGACGTCCAAGAGCTTGCCGGACAGAGCATTAAGACTTCACCAGCATCTGTTCCCGGCGCGGTCCGACTGAAATCAGGCGAATCGGCACGCCAATCAGCTCTTCCAGCCGCTCCACGTACTGCCGGGCTTGGAGCGGCAAGTCGGCGTATGCCCGTACTTCCCGGATGTCCTCCCTCCATCCCGGCAGTCGCTCGAAAACTGGCTCCGCCTCCGTAAGTGTCGCGGTCGCCGGAAAATCCGTCACCACAGTTCCCCGAATCTTGTAGGCCACCGCGATAGGCACGTCGTTCCACGCCCCCAGCACGTCCAAGTTGGTCAGAGCAACCTCGGTGGCTCCCTGAATCTTGCAGCCGTAGCGCGTTGCCACCGCATCAAACCACCCCACCCGGCGCGGGCGCCCGGTGGTTACGCCGTATTCGCCGGCGTCGCCGCCCCGCTCGCGCAGCACACTGGCCTCGGGTTCTGGGAGTTCCGTCACAAAGGGTCCCGCACCCACGCAACTCGAATAGGCCTTGGTCACCGCAATCACACGCTCAATCGCTTGCGGGGGAATCCCCGCACCCACGGGCGCATACCCCGCGAGCGGCGATGACGAGGTCGTATACGGATAAATGCCATGGTCTGGATCACGCAGAGCCCCGAGCTGCCCCTCAAGCAACACCGTCTGTCCGGCGTCGAGCCCGCGGTGCAGCAAAGTCGTTGTGTCAGCCACATACGGCAGGATGTCTTGAGCCTCCCGCGCCAACGCCTCCGCCAACTCCCGAGCATCCTGGGCCGGGCGGCCATAGCCGTGGACCAGCACCACATTTTTCATGTCCAAACACCGCTCCAAGCGTTCGACCAATCGATTGGCGTGAAACAGGTCAGCGATTTGCACGCCAATTTTCAGCGCCTTGTCTGCATAAAACGGGGCAATTCCCGACCGAGTCGATCCAAATTGGCGCGCACCCAACCGCTCCTCTTCCGCCTGATCCAAGAGAATGTGGATAGGGAGCACCACTTGGGCGCGATCGGACACAGCCAGGCGCGGTTGAGGAAGCCCCCTGTCGCGCAGGCCTTGAAGCTCGCTAACCAGCCCGGAAACATTGACCGCGACCCCTGGGCCTATGACGTTCATAACACGGGGGTAGAATACACCCGAAGGCAGCAAGTGCAGCGCAAATTTGCCAAACTCGTTGATGATGGTGTGTCCGGCATTGCTGCCTCCTTGGAACCGCACCACAAAGTCTGCCTCGCCCGCTAAATAGTCAGTAATCTTGCCTTTCCCCTCGTCGCCCCAATTCGCTCCGACAACCGCGACCGCGCCCATTTGGACCGCCCCTCTCTTCACCTCTGACTGCAGGGTAAGTATAATGAACAGCGTGTCATAATAGAAATTAATTGTTGTGATGGGAGCCATAACTTTGATGAATACGTCGATTCCCCTTGACCGCTACCGCATCTTCTATGCCGTTGCGGAAGCCGGCAGCTTGACGCGCGCCGCGGATCGGCTCTTCTTGTCTCAACCTGCTGTCAGCCAATCCATCAAGAAGCTGGAGAAAGAGCTCGGCGAACTGTTGATTCGGAGCGCCCGCGGCATCCGATTGACGCCAGAGGGCGAGGTGTTGTTTGCGCACTTGAAAGAAGCCTTTCGGCTCATCGAGGCCGGCGAGCACCACATCCATGACATGCAGCGCCTCAATCGCGGCGCCATCCGCATTGGCGCCAGCGATACCCTATGCCGCCATTACCTCCTGCCCGCATTGGAGGCATTTCATCGCGAACATCCACACATTCATCTCCACGTCACCAACCGTACCTCGCAAGAGACCCTGGCTCTGTTGCACGCCGGAAAAATCGACTTTGGCGTCGTCAATCTCCCAGTCGTAGATGACCGGCTGGTCATCTACGAAGGCCCCCACCTGCAGGATTGCTTCGTCACCGGCGAACGGCACCGCTTCTTAAGCGAAGCCCCGGTTTCCGCCGTAGAACTCGCGCAGCAACCCTTATTGCTGCTCGAAACTGGCAGTGTGACCCGCGCCCACATCGACGCCTATTTTCAGTCGCACGGTCTGACGGTCTCCCCAGAAATTGAGCTGGGAAGCATTGATTTGCTCGTAGACTTCGCCCGCATCGGCCTCGGAGTGGCCGCCGTGATACGAAACTTTGTGCAACAACAATTGGAAGACGGCGAACTATTCGAGATTGTCACCGAGCCCACCATCCCCCCCCGCGCCATCGGACTTGTGGCCTCGAAAGACATCCCGCTCTCCTGGGCCGCCCAGTCCTTAATGACCACTTTGCGCAACACGGAACTGCCGGGATAGACACGGCGAAGCTTTGAGCCCTATCCCTTGGCCCAGTAGAGTCCGCCCCTGCGGGTGTAGCCCGGCAACGGAAAGGGCGGTCCGCCCGGATAAAGGGAGCGGAGTGCCTTGGCACTGGGTTGAGCAATCGAGACCATCATGAGACTGCCGCGCAGGGCCGCACGAAGGCGAGCCACATCGACGGCGCGCTCTGCCGCATCCGCATTTGACATCGGCAGCAGGCTGGCCCAAAGCAAAGGAAATCCCACGTCTCCGTGATTAAAATACGCTGGGTTTAGACTCACCGCGCCGTGGCTGACCACTGCTTGCCCGGTGGGGCATGCCGCCCGGCTGGGATCCTTCATGACAGAGCAGTTCCAAAATGCCACATCCGCATTGACGGACTGCCACGACTCCTGATAAAGCAAGCTGAGCGCGCGGTGAATGCGGGCGCTAACCCGCACGGAAGACGGCGCTCCATGCCGCACGGACGTCCCGGCCGTCATCGGCTGGGAGGGAAACTCACCGATCCATGCGCCGATTCCCACATAGACCGTGTGGTTGGCGACGCCAAATGCCGGGGGATTGGACCAGAGCGGATAGGCAAGAGCTTCCGACTGCGGTTTTGGCAGCGAAAACACTCGGTAGTTTCCGGTTTGGATGTCCAACGCCACCAGACGATTCCACCGGCGAAAGCCCCACACATTGCTGGGAAGTCCTGAGCCATCGCGCGCCGGCCCCTTCAACGCCACCCAAATCCATGATCCCTCCTGCCCGATGATGCGGTTATCCAACTGAAAGGGTTGGATGGCCGGATTCTGATCGGACTGGTAAACCGGAATATCGGCCGGCCACGGGGTGGGCGATACACGCTAACCCTCCATCAGTTGAGGACGGGCCGTGGAACGACTGCCGGGCAGTAACCGGAATGCGGTCGCGGGGCTGCGCGGCAGACCTTGAAACGGTCCCACGATGTTGAGACGGCCGCTTTGAGGATTCCACAGGACCGTCCGCGCGACGCCCTGAACCAGGGATTGGTTGGCATAGGACTCCACAGCGAGCTCAATTTGCCCCTTACTCGCCCAGATCCCGGCAATCATGGTCGGTTGGGACAGTACCTGCTCAAGCGGAAGGCGCATCCATTCCACCGCCACCCTTTTTGCGCTGATCCCGCCCGCCTCTTTTGCCCTCCGTGGATGCCTAGCCGGTTTGGGAACGGCTGGCGGGCGACGTGGGGAGACGCTGCCCCACACCCCGCCAAAGCTATCCCCAACCCCACTATCGGCCAAATGAAAGCCTG
>JAKADO010000072.1 GCA_021820485.1 Bacillota bacterium | reverse complement strand
CACGGACTATTTTACCAAACCATCGACAAGAAAGCAAGACTCATTCGCTCTCCATCGACACGGGGAGCTTCAGCTCCACCACCGTGCCCGGGTGTTCCGGCGAGGAGTGAATGGCGACTTCGCCATGATGCTGACGCATCACTTCATCGACAATCGAAAGTCCCAATCCACTGGACTGCTGGCGTGAAGCGTCACCCGTAACAAATCGTTCAAAGACCCGCGGCAGGAGTTCTTCCGGGATGCCGGGTCCCTGATCGGCCACACGCACCACCATCAGCGCATCTTTGACAAAAGTGTCGACCACAATTTCCGAGCCTTCCGGCGACCACTTGATGGCATTGTCCAGCACATTCACCAGCGCCTCCACCAAAAAGTCCTCATTGCCTTGGATTGTGGCATCTTGCCGTTGATTCCATTGGATGCCGAGATGCTTCTGTTCCAGTACGGGGGCCACCCGCTCCAGCGTTTTCTCCACCCAGCGGCGCGTGGAGAGCGCCGACATCGGACCGCCTTCACTGCGAATCCGGGTGGCCCGCAAGAGCCGATCGACCAACCGCTGCAGCCGCAGCGTCTCCTCCCAGGCCACCTCCACCGCTCGATCGTGCGCGTCGCCAGTGGCCACGCCGTCCCGCATCGCCTCCAAAAATCCGCGGATGGAAGTCAGCGGCGTACGCAGGTCATGGGCCACGTGCGCCATGAGCGCGTCCCGCGCTTCCGCCTCCCGCTTCAACTGCTCCACCTGCACGTCGATGCGGTCCTGAAGCCGGTTGAATTCACCAGCCAGCGCCTGCACCTCGAGCGGGCCCTCGCCTTCAGTCGCACGCACCCGTCCCGGCTCGCCGGCTTGGCTGGTTCCAGCCACCACCCGCCGCAAGCTGTCCAGAGGCTGCGACAGGCGCCAGCTGATGGCGTACGCCAGCACGCCGACCAAAATGACGGCGGCTAATTCCCCGAGGAGAAGAAGCCGGGTCAACGAATTGGCGGTTTCATTGGAGAGCGAGATGGGGGACTCCAAAAATACGCCCCCCACAATATTGGGGCCTACTGATACGGGCACGCCTACGACGGCAATTTTTCCGCCCATAATCCCGCGATACTTATGGCCGCGCCGCAGCACGCGGTTCAACACCGCTTGCGAGACCGAAAGCGGTGGGAGATTGGAGTTGCCGGTCTCCAGCGACACCCCGATGTCACTCACGACATAGACCTGGTCGCGCAAGGTGCCCTGCAGCGCGTGGATGAGATAGTAGGCATATTGCGCATCCAACTGCCCGGTAAAGTATGCCGGCATCACCCGGGCGATGGCTTGACCCTGGCTTTCGAGCCGCGCCACCTGACTGTTGACTAGATAATGCCGAAAGGTCAGCTGCGCGACCCCCAGCGCAAAAGCCAGAACCACCACCGCCACAAACACGTGGCTTAGCACCAGTTGGCCCGAAAGGCGCTTGAGCCAATCCCGACGCATCAAGAAGACCTCGGCTTGGGGTGGAACCGGTAGCCCTGACCCCATACCGTATCCACGTATTCGTACGGGGAGGAGCTCCCTAAGAGCTTTTGGCGGAGACGGGTCACGTGCACGTCCACCGTTCTGAGGTCGCCTTCAAACTCCATTCCCCAGACTCGATCCAACAGGTGGTCACGGCTGAAAATCTGCTTTGGGTGATTGGCCAAAAAGCACAACAGGTCAAACTCCCGAGGCGTCAGCGTCAAGGTGTCCTGCCCTGCTTGGACAACCCGCTGCTCGACATCAATGACTAATCCGGGGTGATGGATGAGCGCGGATTCGGACGGCTTCGGCCCCATAACCGCCCTTCGCAGCACGGCCTTGACGCGCGCCACGAGCTCCTTGGGGCTGAACGGCTTAATCATGTAGTCGTCCGCCCCCATGTCCAAGCCGAGAATGCGGTCCTCTTCGTCCCCCATGGCCGTCAACATGACCACCGGAAGCCACTGGTCCCGCTGCCGCACAGTGCTCAGGACATCGAATCCGTCCATCCGGGGCAGCATCAGGTCCAGCACCATCAGGTCATAAGCGGTCGACTCCACCCCATCGAGCGCCTCCTGGCCATCGGCCGCTTCATCCACTTGGAATCCCTCGTGGGTGAGATAGAGGCGGCAGAGTTCCCGAATGTGGGCATCATCGTCCACCACCAGAATCCGGCCCAATGAACGCCCCTCCCCAGCCATTTAGCCCTGGCTCCCCTGACTGGCCATGAAGAGCTTGAAGAATTCGGCATTGGATCGCGTGCGCTTAAGATTTTGCAAGAGAAGTTCCGTGGCCTCTTGATTGCCCAAGTTGTGAACAGCCTTGCGGACTTGCCACACCACATCCAGTTCCTCAGGCGTCATCAGCAGATCCTCACGACGCGTGCCGGAACGCTTGATGTCCACGGCCGGGAATGTACGCCGTTCGGCCAGCTTCCGATCCAAGTGCAGTTCCATGTTGCCGGTTCCTTTGAATTCTTCGTAAATCACGTCATCCATGCGCGACCCGGTATCGACCAGCGCGGTGGCGAGAATGGTCAGGCTGCCGCCGTGCTCGACGCGCCTTGCGGCGCCAAAGAAGCGCTTGGGCTTATGCAGTGCGGCGGGATCCATACCGCCTGAGAGCGTCCGCCCTGAGGCGGGAATGGTAAGGTTGTAGGCGCGGGCTAGGCGCGTGATGGAATCGAGCAAAATGACGACGTCGAGTCCCATTTCCACGAGCCGTTTCGCGCGCTCAAGCACCATTTCAGCCACCCTGATGTGATCTTCCGGCGGCTCATCAAATGTGGAACTGGCGACTTCGCCCTTCACCGACCGTTCCATGTCAGTCACTTCTTCAGGCCGCTCATCAATCAACAGGACCATTAGGTGTGTTTCCGGGCTGTTTTGCGCAATGGCGTTGGCGAGCTTCTTGAGAAGCACCGTCTTGCCGGCCTTTGGCGGAGCTACAATCAGCCCGCGCTGCCCACGGCCGATGGGTGCGATGATGTCCACCAGCCGGCAGGCCAAATCTTCACGGCTGGTCTCGAGTCGAAAGCGGGAATCTGGAAAAATTGGCGTCAATCCATCAAAGTCCGGCCGTTCCGCCGACTTTTCAGGCGACAATGCATTGACCGCCTCGACCCGCAGCAAGGCGAAATAGCGTTCTCCATCCTTGGGCGGACGGGCCTGACCGGAGACTTGGTCGCCGGCACGCAAGTCAAATCGCCGGATTTGAGACGCCGATACGTAGACATCCTCGCGGCTTCTCTGGAAGTCAGTGGGGCGTAGAAATCCATAGTCGCCCACAATGTCCAAGAGCCCCTGCACAAACACAAAACCGTCCTTATGGGTCCGGGCACGGAGAATTTCCCAAATCAACTCGCCTTTTTTGTACTGGCGGAAGTTATCAATATTGAACTGGCGCGCCAGTTTGTAGAGCTCTAGGAGCGTCATGGCGTCCAATTGCGCCATGGTCAACTGAGGCTCCCGCTGCCGCGGAATATCGCGTCGGGTTTGACCCCCGGGTCCGCGGTGGGGCTGGGCCTCCGGCGGACGGCGATTGTCGCGGGGACGGCCGTTGGGGACCGAACCCGCCGACTGTGCCGCAGATGCAACTGGCTCAGAGCCCGCCTCGGACTCTGCCTTCGGCGCTGGCGCTTGAAGGCGCGGCGGTACAGGAACTACCGCATGATTGACGGAACTGCTTTCGGTAGGCCGCGGGGATTCTGCCCGGTCGGCGCGCTGGGGCTCATCGGCCGCAGGATAGGGCATAGGTGACGCGACATCGACTTGCAAAGGTTCCGGGGATTCTGGGGCCTTCTCAGCGGTGTCCTGCGATGGCGATGCAGCAACTGGGGGCTTATCCGCCTTCCTGGTGCGTCGTGGACGGCGCGCCGGGCGGTCTTTGACGACGGCGGCCTCTGCCACGTCGTTGGCCGGTGTTTGTGGAACGGGATTCGGATAAGGCATGGGCGAAGCGACATCGACTTGGTCTTCGTGAGGGGTAGCGTCAACGGTCTCCATTTTCTTTCGCCGACTTCGGGATTTGGGAGCGGTCGCGTCGGTCTCGCTCGACGCCGCTGTTCGCTGTCGTCCTCGGGAGCGCGGCTGCTCGGTGGTTTTGTCGTCGCTAGAGGCTTTTTCAGTGGGCGCCGCAGCGGCTTTGCCAGTCGTGGAGCGCGGACGCCGCGTTCGCTTGGGAGTTTCGGTCTCTGCCATCTCTTTATTTAGCTCTTCAGCCATGAATCTAGTTTTTCCTCCTCAACTGAGTCACGGGACGCCCTTCCGGCCACTTGCGGTTCAGTTGATGATCCGCGCGCACAAACCGTACGGTGCCGCTCAATGAGCGCATCACCACCGAATGCGTGGAGCAAAACTGAGGCCCGTAATGCACACCATCCAGCAAGTCGGTGTCGGTAATCGCGGTCGCCACGTACAATACGTCGTCACCGCGCACCAAATCATCCAACATGAGCAGCTGGTGCGGGTCTTGAAGTCCCATCTCGCGTGCTCGTTGTTCTTGTCCATTGTCCTCAGGCAATAGCCGTGCCTGCATTTCTCCTCCGAGACACTTGACCGCGGCCGCCGCGATGACTCCTTCGGGGGCGCCCCCGGAACCGACCAGCAAATCGATGCCGGAATCGGGAACACAAGCTGCCAAAGCGGGAGACACGTCGCCGTCGGTAATCAGCCGAATGCGCGCCCCCACTTGACGAATGCGTTGAATCAAGTCTTGGTGGCGTTCACGATCCAAAATAACGGCGGTGAGGTCTGTCACCGGTTTTCCCAAGCGACTCGCCAACGCCTTTAAATTTTCTTCTATGGGGGCATCCAGGTTGACCACGCCCCGCCCTGCCGGGCCTGTGACAATCTTCTGCATGTACATGTCGGGCGCGTGCAGCAGGCATCCGCGCGGCGCCACCGCCATCACCGCGATCGCACCGGGCAATCCTTTAGCAACCAGATTGGTGCCTTCCAGCGGATCCACCGCGATATCCACGGGTTCCCCTTGCCCATCGCCGATTTCCTCACCGATATAGAGCATGGGAGCCTCGTCCATTTCCCCTTCGCCAATCACAACCGTTCCGCGAATGTCGACGGTATCCAGCATGGCCCGCATCGCATCCACAGCCAATTTGTCAGCGCCGTTTTTATCGCCGCGGCCCATGAGACGCCCCGCCTGAATGGCGGCCGCCTCAGTCACTCGAACGAATTCCAGCGCAAGCTCGCGCTCCATATAAATGGCCTCCAACATGGTGTGAGATTTTCTGAAAGTGTGGGAAACACAGTGCGAATCGGGGGTGTCGCTAGAATACCCTCGATTCTCGAAGTCTAATCATTTCGTTGTTAGAGATTTCTTGCGCAAGGGTATTCCAGAAATCTCCTGGCATCGTAGCACAAAGAATTGGACGACGCAACTTAGTGCTCGCGCGGCGTCAAGAGGCGGTTCAACTCCGCCAGCCTAAACGGCTTAGGAAGCCATTCGATACCGGCCGGCAAACTATCTTCGACCGCGGGATTTCCGGACATGACCACAAACCGGGTCTTGGGCATCAAGGGGCGAATGCGCAAGATGGGTCCATCCTTCAACGACCAGTCCGCCAAACATACGTCCGGATGGGCGCGCTCTTCTTGGAGGGTTCTCAGGGCCTCCTCCACTGAAGAGAACCCCTGGTATTGGGCTCCAACACGCGCCACAGCGATGGAAAGCAGCGACACAATGGCCGGATCATCATCGACTACCCAAATATTCATAAGCCGTACCTCTGGGCTCATGCCGTTGGCAGGGAAGCACTTCCAACGCACGCTCCGCAACTTTGCTGGATTACTGTCATCGTAACGTATTTGTAACAACTTCGGGCTACACTATCAAAAAATTCTCTGGGTAGGAGGCACTCTACTCTATGGCAAGCATACAACGCACCTTAGCTGCCGCCATTGTCGGATTCGCCGTCGGCGCGGGCGCGGTTGGCGGTGGCTTATGGACCTACAACACTCTCAATCCGACTGCTCAGGCGAGGCAAAATGCGTCAGCCAACATCAGCAATTATGCCACGGTGGCGTCCGCGCCGGCTACGCTGCCGCTGGGCCCTGACACGGTATCCAACGTCGTGAAGCGGGTAAGTCCGGCCATTGTCAAGATTGTAGCCACTGTGAAATCGCAAGTGAGTGTCAACCAATCACCATTTTTCAATCCATTTTTCGGCTCGCTGTTTGGGGGACAGCCCCAAACTCAGGTGCAGACGGACATTGGGACGGGATTTTTCTTCAATTCGCAGGGATACATCGTCACCAACGATCACGTCATCAATGGGGCGAGCAAGATTGAAGTCACCGTCAAGGGCTACAGCCAGCCCTTCACCGCCAAGGTGGTCGGAGCGGACTATCAAACCGACTTGGCGGTATTGAAGATCAACGCCCCCAAGCCAATGCCGGCGTTGGTTCTCGGCAATTCCAACACCACCCCGGCAGGCGCCTGGGTGATTGCCATCGGCAACCCCTATGACTTGAACGACACGGTGACCGTAGGCGTCGTAAGCGCCAAGGGACGGCCGCTCACCATCGGATCGCGCAACTACACCAATCTCCTGCAGACTTCGGCTGCCATCAATCCGGGCAACAGCGGCGGTCCGCTCCTGAACCTGGCCGGCCAGGTGATTGGCATCAATACGGCGGTCTCGACCCAAGGGCAAGGGATTGGATTCGCCATTCCCACCAGCACCGTGGATGAGGTGGTGCCGCAGTTGATGCGGACCGGCCACGTATCGCGCCCCTGGCTCGGCGTATTCATTACCACCGACAGCGCCGCGCTGGCCAAACAGTACAACCTGTCCACCGGCACGGGCGTGGTCGTCGCCTACGTAGAGCCGAACAGCCCCGCGAGTCGAGCGGGTCTCAGCGCGGGCGACGTCATCACCCAGGTGAATGGCCAGCCCGTCACCACCGCAAGCGCACTGCAGTCGGCCATTGAGAAAGAGACCGTCGGCTCGCAAGTGACCTTAACGGTGAACAACAAGGGCACCTCGGCCACCAAGACCGTAACGCTAGGCCAAGAGCCCAACGGCCCCATCACCATGCCGTCATCGGCGACCATTCCGTAGACCGCTCCGAACACGGGACATACGGCCGCTCCTCGAGAGCGGCCTCGTTTTTGTGTCACAATGGGCCAAAGGAGTGTCGTCATGAGCGCTTTTCCCTTAACCGCGGGATCTCTCACCATCCGGCCGCTCATCCCAGAAGACGTCGCGCCATTGCGACGCTGGCTGACCACGCCCGAGGTGTTGGCCTACTATGAGGGACGGGACCGTCCCCATACCGAAGAGATGGTACGCGAGCGATATCTTTCAAAGACCGGCGAGCCGGTTCAGGGGCTGTTGATTCTCTGGTGGGACGCTCCAGCCGGCTATCTGCAGGTATATCCCCTGTCCATGGCTGACTGCGTCGCCTATGGATACGAGCCAGGCCTTTCCGTCTTCGGGATGGATCTTTTCATCGGAGAACCCTCTCTTTGGAATCAGGGGATTGGCACGGCTGTGGTGATGGAAGCCGCGCACGCGCTGTTTACGCGCGGTGGGGCGCAACGACTGGTGGTGGATCCCCGCGTCGAAAACGACCGGGCCGTCCATGTTTATAAAAAGTGCGGCTTTGCCATTCAAAAGCGCTTGGTTCGGCATGAGCATCATGAAGGCGCCTGGCATGATTGCTGGCTCATGGAAAAGCGCGCCTAAACGGGCCGTTCCATCTCGTAGCGAGTCACGTCATAGCCCATACGCCGATAGAGGTTGACGGCGTCTCCGTTGTCGCGGGTCACATAGAGCCGCGCCGTCTTCAGCCCCTGCTTGCGGATGAACTCTTCCGCCGCCTGCATCAACAGGGCTCCGTATCCATGACGACGGTACTCGGGCTTTAAGTAAACCTGGTCAATCGATCCATAAGCACCCTGCAGGTCCATGCGTACCGCCACCCATACAAACCCGGCAGCCTTACCGTCATCCTCCAGAATGAAAATGCCATTCTCAAGCGGTCGCCGTCCGGCCACCCTGAGACGCTGGGCCTGATCTGCCAAAAAGGCCGGCGTGCATACAAACCGAGGGAAATTGAGTCGATAAAGATCGCACTGCGCATCCAAGACGGTGCGAAAGTCCTGATGCGGCCGGTAGACCCGTATTTGCAAGCTGGTCGTTCCTCCTTGTCCCTTCCCCGCCATTTTACAATGGAAAAACCTTGTTGGACAGCAAGAAAGCCAGCCCGGGAGGACTGGCCTTCTGTGCCGAACCCGTTACGCCTGTTGACGCTTTCCAATGATCCAGTACAGGATCCCAGCCACCACAAAGCTTACGTAATAGGAGATATCGCCTAAGTTCCCGTACTTCATGGCGAATGGCCCCACATACATGGCTTGGTTGAAGAAGGGAATGGACACCACGATGGAGATGAGCCAGGCCCAAAGACCACGGTTGATAATGCGCTTGGGGTTGTAGAAAATCGACTCTGCATACTGGCCCTTGTGAATGACGAAGTAGTCGACCAGCACGACCGCCACCCACGGTGCCAACCAGTAGCCCAACAAGAACAGGAAGTTCTCAAAGTCCACATAGTAGGCCTTATGGCCGATCCAAGCCACGACCGCACCGACAAGGCCAACGGCCACCGCAGCGACCCAGCGCTTGACGGGGATATTGATGACCAACGCTGAAAGCGACCCCGAGTAGATATTCAGCACGTTGGCCGTAACCGTGCCGAGAACGACCGCCAAGAGCGCCAAGTCAATCAGCCAATGGGGATGGATTCCGGTAAGCAGGGAAATCGGGTTGCCGTTGGCCGCCGCGGGGAAAATCGTGGCCAGAGCCACACCGAGCAATTCCAGCCACATCGCGGCAATGAAGTTTGACGACGCCGCGTTTGCGAAAATGGCGGAGGGCTTGGTGCTTTTAGGCAAGTATCGGGTGTAGTCCGAACCGAACACCGTCCAGCCCAACAGATAGGACCATGCCAATCCCACCGCTTCGATAATGCCTCCGGTAATCCCGGTGTACTGTCCCAACACCGAATGCACATTGAACGGCACCGCGTAGTGGGCGTGCGAAAAGGCGAAAATCGAGACGCCGATGAAGACCAACGTCAAGAGCCCTGCCATCACGCGCTCCACGGCGTGAATCATGTTGTATCCATATACGGCGATGATGACCTGCGCCGCCACCATGATGACGAGTCCCACGACAAAGCTGGTGTGCAAGAGCGTGGTGAAGGCAAACGTACCCAGAACCGTGTTGACCGCAAACCATAGGGCCCCGGCAATCAGATTAAAAGAACCGGGGAGAAAGTTCCCGAAGAAGCCAAACGCCGAACGCGAATGCACCATTTGCGGGACTCCCAGGCGGGGACCAAATGTGGACACCAGTCCCAACAGTATGGCGCCAATCACGTTCCCAATGACCAGACCAATGGCGGCCTGCCAGAAGCTCAAGCCAAACAATCCCACCGCTGCGACCCCTGTGGTGAGGGTGGCCAATTCCACATTCGCGCCGAACCATAACGTAAAAATGGATGATACCTTGCCGTGACGTTCCGTTTCTTTAATATGCTCGATTCCTATCGGCTCAATTTGCGCGATTTCCTCGCCGTAACGGGGTTCCGCATTGTTCGTTGCCGCCATAATGCCCTCCTCTTTCACGTGTGTCCATCAAAAACATGAACATTCGACTTCATTTTATCTCAGTTTGTTCGGAAAATCTACTTTTTGATGTTTCCTTATGTCCACTTTTTTGCGTGAAAATTCCTGGGATTGGTATCCCCTCCGAAAAAAAGCGGTATCATTCGGTTAGCAGAAGGTCTTGCATGAAAGGACGGATTTTGGGTGAATTCCAGTGTATTCCGGGAATATGACATTCGCGGCTTAGTTGATATCGACATGACAGAGGAAGACATAGTCCGGTTGGGCCGGGCATTTGGCACGTACCTGGCCCAACGGCAGGTGGAAGAAGCCTTGTTGGGATGGGACAGCCGGGCCTCCTCCCCCCGCTATCGCGACGCCATAACGGAAGGACTGATGGCGTCCGGCATTCATGTGATTGACATCGGCCAGGTGACCACCCCGATTTTCTATTTTGCTCGGGTACACTTCAACCGAGAAGCGGGCGTCATGATCACCGCCAGCCATAACCCTGCGGAATACAATGGCTTCAAATTGGCCTACGGAAAGTCCACCATTTATGGCGACGACATTCAAGAGGTCCGCCGCATCATGGAGCGCGGCGAGTTTCATGAAGGTCGCGGCTCGCGCGCCGAGGCCAACCCGGTGCCCGCCTACTTGGCGATGCTCAAGGAAAAAATCCGGCTTGGCCCACGGCCCTTGAAGGTCGTGGTGGATTGCGGCAACGGGACGCCCAGCCTATTTGCGATGGACGTCATGAACGCATTTGGCATAGAGGCGGTGCCGCTCTTCTGCGAGCCGGACCCCACCTTCCCCAATCACCATCCGGATCCGGTGGTGGCCAAGAATTTGGTTGACCTCATCCGAACCGTAAAGGAAGAACACGCGGACTTGGGCGTCGCCTTTGACGGGGATGGGGACCGCATCGGCGTTGTCGATGAAAAGGGCCAGATTATCTGGGGAGACCGATTGATGATTCTCTATTGGCGCGAAATCGCCGCCAAGTATCCGGGAACCCCGGCCATCGTAGAAGTGAAGTGTTCGCAGACCCTTTATGACGAATTGGTGTCGTTGGGGGCCAAACCCGAGTTCTACAAGACCGGGCACTCCCTCATCAAGGCCAAGATGCGCGAGTTGAACGCCGTGTTCACGGGAGAAATGTCCGGACATATGTTCTTTGCCGACGAGTACTACGGGTACGACGACGCCTTTTATGCGGCGGGCCGGCTGTTCCGCATCCTTTCCAACACCGAGGCTCCTCTCTCCGAGCTCCTCGAGAGCGTGCCCAATTTGCCCTCTACGCCGGAAATCCGCATCGACTGCCCAGACGCGCGGAAGAGCGAAGTCGTCGACGCCTTGAAGACCCACTTCGGTCAGGATGAGACGGTGCGGGTCATTGATATTGATGGAGTGCGGGTCGTCTTTCCGCACGGCTGGGGTCTGGTGCGCGCCTCCAACACGCAGCCTGCGTTGGTGGCACGTGCCGAAGCCGATACGCTCGAACACTTGGATGACATTACGGAGCGCCTTCAGGCCGCCCTGCGCCCCTTCGCCTTTCTTGATCCGATTGACTGGACGGGCAACTCCATGTAATCTCCGTCACCAGCAGGCACCGCGAGCCCCTGGACCTCGCGGTGCTTTTTTATGCCCGTTCCCTCTTCGGAAAGTGCAATGGCCGCTATTACATAACGAAATGTTGGACTCCTCCCCGGAACGCTATAATTTGACAAAATTAGCAATTCTTAAGGAGAGTGAGTTTTCCCCATGAAGAAACTGCGCAGCGCCCGGGCCTTGGCCTTGGGTCTAGCCGGGGTGTCCGCGGCAGCTCTGCCGAATCTGGCCTTTGCCCAATCCACCCCCACACTGCAGCAAACCTTCACCCAAGTCGTAACATCCCAAATCATTCAGCCGACAGCCGCTCCGACCACCATCACGGCGGGGAATCTGACTGTCACCATCCCCACCGGGGCGTTGGGTTCGGCCCCGGCAACCTTCAAAGTGCTTGAGGGAACCGTGACGGGGATGACTCCGGACGGCACTACGGCCGTGGGAGACTTCGCCTTCCAGGTTACCGACAATACCACGGGAGCTGCGATTACCCAGTTCGCTCAGCCCATTACGGCAGCGCTAACCTCTCCGGCTATTTCATCCACGACCGAATACTGGAATGTCAGCCCAAGCGGCGGGCTTTCCCTAAATCCCGTGGCCCCCACCATTTCCGGCAACACCCTGACGCACAAGATCACGGCGGATGCCGTGGGTTGGGTGGTAGCAAATCCCATTGCCGGAACCGATTTCACCCAGCATGGTTTTCCCACCGTCTCTGCGACCACCGCATTTACCCCCGGTACGGCCGCGACCGTTTCGGCCAACGGAATCTCCGTCAGCATTCCGGCCACGGCCTTCAACATTCCGGTAACGGTAGAGCTGCTTCAAGGTCCGGCGCAGGCCTTTCAGTCAGCGCTTCCTTCAGGACAGAGCTTTGTTGCTGACTTTGCCCTGAAGGTCATCAACCCCGCCACCCAAGGGCTCATCACCACTTTTGACGCTCCCGTGGTGGCTCGCATCACCGCAAGCCAAATCAACCAAAAAAGCGAATATCTGAACGTTTTAGCCACCGGCGCCATCGCCGCCAACCCCATCGCCCCCTCCATCAGCGGTGACATCCTCACCCACGCCATTAAGGCAGACGCCGTTGGATGGGTAATCACCTCCCCCAGCGTGGCCGGTGCCACGGCGCCCGTCACTGGTCTCCCCTTGGGCCCGGTGATGGCAAGCGGAGCTGTGTTGGTGGCGGCCGGATTGGTTCTCTTGCGGCGCCGCCCTGCGGCGGAAAGGCGTTAGGCGCGGTTCCATGATTCGGCGCATTCTGGCCTATTCCCTGATTGGACTGGGGAGCCTTGCCGCGGCAAGCCCCCTCGTCCTTCGGGGCTTGGATCACGTTCAACAGACGGCGCTGTCCCGGAAAGCGCCGCGTCCCCGGGTCACCGCCGCGTTGGGGAAGCACGGCTCCCTGCCTCCCCTTCCATTGGCGGCGCCGCTTCAATCCCAACCCGGGGTGGGAGCGGTTGTGGCCAGCCTCACCATTCCCAACATCAACGTGCATACCAACGTCGTTCAAGGCACATCCGATGCCCAACTGTTGATTGCTCCGGGCCATCTGGTCAACTCGGTGCTGCCCGGGGAACCCGGATTGTCTGTCATTGCCGCGCACAATGCCACCTATTTCCGGCAAATCGATCGCCTGAAGGCTGGCGACCTCGTTCAGACGGTGACCAGCCAGGGGATCTTCACCTTTCGCGTCACCACCCATGAAATATTGGGCCAAAACGAGGGGTTGCCCAATTCCAGCGCGCCCACCCTGGCGCTGGAAGCGTGCTACCCCCTTGATGCGATGTACTTTACTCCCAACCGCTACGTAGTGTTTGCGGAACTGATCCGTTCCCAACTCACCCCAGAGAGCCTCGCGGACGCCACGGCGCCTCCGGTGTGGTCGTACCACGCCGACATCCTACCAGCCATTAGCCAGCGCTATCCGTTGTGGCTGTCAGAGAACAATCTGCCCATGGGCACGCTGCGATACGAGGGGATTGACGAGTCGGCGCTCTCAACCTTTGTGCAAGGGTCAACCCCCCTCAACTTGACCGCCGACGCGATACGACTGCTGGAAGCCTATCGCTATACCAGCCAATCCCAGCAGTTGTCATGGCTTCAAACCCTGCTGCCGACCGCAGTTCCGGCAGAGGACCCTTTCTGGGGAGCGCAATCGGTGTCATTCCCCGCTCCCATCCAGTTGACGGTGCAGTTCGCGGCCCCCAGAGATCCAGTCGGTCTCACGCTCTGGGCACCCACCGTGGTCATTGACGGCCAACGCCTCGCGCTGACCTTCCACTATCGCATTCAAAGCCAGCGGATCATGCTTGTGGGCGTGACGGCGCCATGAGTGATTGTGGACTTGTGCCGGGCGGTGCCTTTCTAGCGTCTCCTTCGAGGGTTGCGCGTTCCTCGCGATAATCCAGTATAGGAGCCCGGCCACAAGAAAGCTCACGTAGTATGAAATGTCGCCGATTTGCCCGTATTTGGCCGCAATTGGCCCAACATAGAGCGATTGATTGAAGAACGGTATGGACACCACAATAGCTATGGCCCATGCTAGCAACCCCCGCCCGAGGCGACGTCTGGGGTTGTAGAAGATGGTTGGCTCGTAGCGGCCGCGGTGGATGAGAAAGAAGTCGACCATCACCACCGACGCCCAAGGCGCCAGCCAATACCCCAGCAAGAAGAGGAAATTCTCGAAGCTGACGTAAAAGGACCGGTGCCCGATGTACGCGACAACGGCGCCCACGACACCGACTCCGACAGCTGCCATCCAACGCTTCAACGGCACATTGATGACCAAGGCGGACAGCGAACCCGAGTAGATGTTGAGAACATTGGCCGTCACCGTGCCGAACATGACCGCCAAGAGCGCCAGATCAATAAGCCAATGAGGGCGGATAGCCACCAGCAGCTGAATCGGATTGCTGCCCTCGGCCGCCTGCGGAAAGACGGTGGCCAGCGCCACCCCGACCAGCTCGAGCCAGAATGCAGCGATAAAGTTGGCCGACGCTGCCGTGCGAAATACTGCCCCGGACGGCGTCTTTCCCGGGAGATACCGGGTGTAGTCCGAAGCGTAAACGGTCCACCCCAAGAGATACGAAAAGGCTAGTCCGACCGCTTCGATGATGCCGCCCGAAATTCCCGAATAACGCCCCAATGGAGATGCCGAATTGAACGGCAGGGAGTAATGGGCGTGGGAAAAGGCAAATATGGACACGGCGATGAAGACCAGCGTCAAAAGACCCGCCATCACTCGCTCCACGGCATGGATCATGTTATGCCCGTAGATGGCCACCACCACTTGGGCAACCACCATCACCACCAGCCCCAATAGAAAGCTGGTATGCAGCAGCGTCGTAAACGCAAAGGTTCCTAAAACGGTGTTGACGGCAAACCATAAGGCACCGTCGATAAGATTCAATGTTCCCGGCAGGAAGTTTCCAAAAAATCCAAACGCTGAGCGGGACTGCACCATTTGCGGCACGCCCAGGCGCGGCCCAAAGGTCGATACCGAGCCCTGTATCAAGGCCCCCATGATGTTGCCTAGCAGCAACCCTGCCGCAGCTTGCCAAAAACTCAAGCCAAACAGCGCCACCGCCGCCACGCCGGTGGTGATGGTGGCCAGTTCCACATTGGCTCCGAACCAGAGGGTAAAGATCGAGGACACGGTCCCGTGCCGCTCCGACTCCTGGATGTGTTCAATTCCGATGGGTTCGATTTGGGCAACTTCGTTGCCATAGCGAGGCTCATTCGATGAGTCCATGATGCCCTCCTTGCCGGGACGGATGGCGTCCCTGTTGTCTCTATATCTTCACCAATTTTACCCAAACATGCGCGATGACTCCTAACCGCGGCAACACCTGCCGGCGAGGCATGGTATGGTGAGTGGAGCAGCCGTACCGAAAGAGGGGTGTCATGTCCAAGCGCCAGCCTCCAGAAAATCTGGTAATCGCGGTCCTTGTGGCCGGACGCGCCGTTTCCAGCATTGGCGACCTGCTTTATCTCGTCGCCATCAACATTTTCGTGCTGAGCCTGTCCCATTCGCCCTTGGCTGTAAGCGGCCTGTGGATTATGGGGCGAATGGCAGGGGCTATCACCGCTCCGTGGGCAGGAAGCATCACCGACCGCCTGCCGCTGAAGGCTACACTGGCGACAGTGGAGGTCCTTCGCGCGGCAGGTCTCTTAGCGATGCCCTTCCTGCGCCAGCTCTGGCTCCTGTATGGCGACCTGTTCCTGCTCGGCGGACTCGCCATCTTTTTCAACAACGCCTTCTTGCCCTACCGCACGATGGTCATTCCCCCTTCGCGCCATAGGCGCGTCAATGCGTTGATGGCCATGACCCGGTACTCCGCCTTGATTGTTGGCCCTGCCTTAGCGGGTGCGATGCTGCTGCACGGGTCCATACGCGTGCCCTTATGGAGCGATGCGGTCTCGTTTCTTTTGTCCGCCCTCTCCTTCCTTGGTCTTCCGCCGGTACATCGCTCCCCAGATCCGGGGCGTTCCTCGAGGCGCCCAGAACGGCCCTGGCCAACCCTTCGTCGCGATTGGCAAGAAGCCTTGGTGATTCTTCGCCACCAACGTCTCTTTGGGTTCTTTATGGGGCTCAACATCGGAATTCTGGTCTTGGGCGCTGTCGCCGACTCCCAGGAAGTGACGTTTGCCACCCGGGCCCTTCATCTGGGACATCTGGGGTACGCCATGATGGTCACCGCCGCTGGAATAGGCTATCTCTGCGGTTCCGTTCTCCTGAACGCAGTCTTGCATCGAGTGGCGCTGCGCTGGCTCATGGGATTGGGACTGTGGCTCAGCTCCATGGGATATCTCATGTACGCACTGGCTCCAGGGTTTGACACCGCCGTCGCTGGCCTGGTGATGCTGGGCCTCTGGGGCAGCGCCCGTTCCATGTCCATTCAGACATACCAACAGGCCGCTGTGCCGTCCCAGCAGATGGGCCGGGTCAACAATGTCCTGAACCTGCCCGAAGAGGGCCTTCAAATCCTCTTGATACTGCTGGCGGGTTGGGCGGCCGGACGCATCGGGGTCCGCAGCGTCATGGTGCTCGCCACCGTGCCTCAGGTCCTGATGGGGTTCTGGGCCTTTGGAGTGGCTGGTTGGGGTCGCGGTCGCCGTGAGCTAGGCGCGCTGGATACCCCTCCCACCGCCTCGCTCTAGCCCGGCGAGCCTACCTTGCGTCCAAAATAGACCAAGTGTTCCGAACCCATCAAGGAAGCCGGCGTCTCGGCCGTTTCCAGCGCGAATGCCATCCATTCCTGAAGAACATCCAGACGCTGTGCGTACAAGAACCGTTTGCTTTGCGCCAGCATGCTCTCAGCACCGATGATGTGCAGTGTCTCGATGGGATACGGTGCCACCAGGGCCGGAATTCCCGCAGGATCCACGAACCACGCGTCGGTAAAACTCGGAGAAGCGGCCAAATGCCGCCCCGTTTGGATGAACTCCAAAAGTCTTGGACGCCATTGGTGAATCGCCTCGGGATCGGGCAAGGCAGCGTCGTAAATGGGAGCATAGACGGAAATAAAGGCCACCGCCAACAAGCCCCCCGGTTTCAGCAACCGGATGCACTCGCTGAACGCTTGGTGTCGATCGGGTTCCTCCAACAAGTGATAGAACCGCCCCAACGCCAACACCGCGTCGAAGCTCTCATCGGGAAACGGCAAGCTCCGCGCGTCTGCATGGACATAGTCTTCTAATGAAACCCCCAATTCCGCGGATTTGCTCCGTGCGAAGGCCAAATTGTTGGCCGAGAGATCAACCAGTGTCACGCGATGGCCATCGGCGGCGAGACGAAAGGCATACCGACCAGGACCTCCGCCCAGATCGAGGACACGCTGCTTCTCGGCCATCAGACGGCGGAGATATTCAAACGTGAGAAAAAACTCGAGCGGACTTTTCGCAAGCCGCTCGGGCAAGAAGAACCACATTGTTTGTCGAAAATTCCCACAAAAAGGAGGAATCGGCGTTCAAGACGCGAATCCCCGGCTTGAGGGGATCCTATGACGCGGTTGGCACATCTTGTCGTCCGTTGGGGCAGTACGTTGGCCTCCCTGTATCTCGGCCTCTTTTTCTGGCTCGATGCCGGTGCCCGGTTTACTCTGGGCCGCATCCCGCCAGTAATCACCTGGCCGGTTGTGGCGGTGACCCTTATCTTGGCTCTTCGCCTCGTCCGATTCCACGAGCGTCGTGACTGGGCGCTGACTCTCTCGACCCTCTCCGGCCTCTTGGTGGACTGGAAGCCTTGGCTTCTCGGAGTTCTCCTCCTTGCAGGCATAGCCCTCTTTTCCGTACGCTGGCACCGAAAGCCGCACGCCACCATCCTGGGACGTCGGCTCGTTG
>JAKADO010000156.1 GCA_021820485.1 Bacillota bacterium | reverse complement strand
CCGTCTGCAGATCATCGCTTTCCGGGTCTTTGGGTTTGGCCGCCGCCCCTGGCGGTCTCGCGGGCGCAGTCTCTGCCTTGAGGTCTTGGAGCACGGCTTCGGCCAAGTGGGCCAGTTCCACGTCCCATGGCTCTTCGCTGGACACGGCGGTCGCTTGAGCCGGTTCCTCACTCGGCGGTTCGACGGGCGCCACCACCGGCTCCGCCGCCGCCACCGCCGCGTTCAAGTCACGCTGCCAAACCATCAACGCCAACACGCCAACGACCACGATGCCTACTCCGGACCAAAACATCGTTTCCGTGGCCCGGGTCCAATGCCCTCCGGCATCTAGATGCAGGGCAAAAGGGGCCACCAGTACGGCCACACCCGCCAGCACCGTGGCCATCATCGTCGTAATCGGCCATAAGTACCTCTTCATGATTGCCCTCCTTGCGAGAACCGCTCGGTGCGACTCACCGCGCCGACACCTTCTCGTCTTGTGGTTGTCTTCCTTCGTGGCGTTCCACCAATTCCAGCAAATTCAAGGCCCGCATCAAGCGCCTGCGTTCTTCCCCACTGGCACCTCGATGCGCCCCTTGCCGGGCCTTCCAGATAGCCGCCAAGGCTAACAGCTTCACCTGGCGATGGTCCATGCTGGGCACGCTGGCTCCCATCTCTTCTACATGCACGTAGTGGGGCCCGCGCAATAAGGAGGCGACGGCTGCCACGAGTGACATGACCGCGGCAAAGATGAACACCGTCGCCAAGGCATGCATGAACGGTTTGGCAATGAGCCCTGGGAAAAAGGTCCGTCCTACGACCACAGCGCGGCTGGCCCGAGGCAGGAGCGCCAGCCCCTTGGCCCCGAGAATCAGTTGCATCGGATTGTAGCCGAGCAAGGCCGCAAACAAGGCGGAAATGGCCGGCAAGTGAGAGATTTGTGTGGCGATCGGAGCCGGAAAGTGGACTTTGATCAACCCGCGAAAGAGCGCACGGGGCAATTGGGAGGTCAGCACACTAATCACAATGGTGAAGAACACCCCCATGGAGAGCATCTGACCGGCGTTCATGAACGTAGCGCGCATCCCCGAAGCGACTCCGCGGTACCGAGCCGCCACACTGTTCATGATGGCCGCGGAATTAGGGGACGCGAACAACCCCATCCCGACTCCAATCAAGAACAGATAAAAGGCGAAGGACCAGTAGGGGAAGAGGGCGGGCAAGGTGTTCATCAAGAAAAAGCCCAGCGCCGCCACAAGCATTCCGGCCATGCCAAACCAACGCGCACCATATTTGTCGGAAAGTCGCCCACTGATGGGCCCCGCCAACAGGAAGCCCACCATCTGCGGCAAGGTATCGATGCCGGCCTGGAGCGGGGTGTTATGAAACGACACGCCGTGCATCGGTAGCCAGATTCCTTGTAGCCAAATGATAATCATGAACGAAAGTCCGCCTCGGGCAATCGCCCCCAGTAAACTGGCCACATTGCCTGCGGTAAACGCCTGGTTCTTGAACAGTTTCATGTTAAACATGGGATCCGACACGAAGTTTTCGATGATCACGAAGGCGAAAAGCAATGCCACTCCACCAATGAGCGAGATGAGGACGAACGGGCTGTGCCAGCCCGTGGCGTAATGTTTGTAGGGTTCAATGCTGTAGGTCAGACCCAAAAGCACCCCGAGCAAACCCAAAGCAAACGTGATGTTGCCCGCCCAATCCATGCGTAGTGGGGGCCGTTTGGTGGTGCCCTCCCTTAACGCCGTATAGGCCCATATGGTGCCGGCGACGCCAAAAGGTACGTTAATCAGGAAGACCGCCCGCCAACTCACCGTGGCGAGTAATCCTCCGATGACGATGCCCAGCACGGCTCCGCCGATACCGGCGATCTGGTTGAGGCCTAATGCCAGGCCTCGTTCATTCGACGGAAAGGCGTCGGTCAGAATGGCCGCCGAATTCGCAAACAAGAACGCCCCGCCAATCCCTTGGACAAACCGGAAAATGATGAGTTCCCACTCTCCATTAACGCCATGACCGGGAGTAATGGACAATAAAATAGATCCTATGCTGAATACGGCAAACCCCAGATTATACAACTTGACCCGTCCGTAACTGTCCGAGATTCGTCCAAAGGCCACCAACAAGATGGTGGTGGCCACGTTAAACCCGAGCAACACCCAGAGGAGTAGTCCGGTGGCACCGGGTGCCAACGGATTCACATGGATCCCCCGGAACACGGCGGGCAAGGCGATGATGAGGCTGGTGCCGTTAATGGCGGCCATCAAAATGCCTAACGTCGTATTCGACAGCGCAATCCATTTGTAGTCAATGCCGTGATGATGCACAGAGCGTTGCGGTACTGTTGTGGCCATAGACTGCGATACCCCCCTTCCCTCTCTCCTAGACTCATCTCGTCGCGTCTTCGACTCCGTCCTGGTCACGCACATAGCGCATAAAGCATTCCAGCGTCTCGGTAAAGCGCGAGCGTTCGTGGTCGCTCATCGTCTCCAAGGCCCCCACCATCGGCGCCTTGCGCCAGAAATCCAATCCGCCCAAGATTTGTCGGCCCGTCTCGGTGATTTCCACCACAATGCGCCGCCGATCCTCCTGGTCCAGAATCCGCTCGACGAGACCATTGGTCTCGAGTCGTTCCATCATGCGCGTCAACGATGCCGCTCGCACCCCTAACTCCTTCGCCAAGTCCCCGGCGACCATGGGGTGCACGCGAATCCGATGCAAAAGACGGACTTGGCCTAAGGTCAGGCCATGGGTGCTCCATAACTCAAAGGAAATCGATTCGGCGAGCGTCACGAAGCGAAAGAACGCTCGGATCGCCGAGTCGGTCGATGAGTTCGTTCCGGAATCTAGCGAGTGGCCCATGCTGATCCTCCTCGAAGACCTCCATGAGATAGCAATTAATTGTCTTCACGACAACTATATTACAGCCATTAGTTATTTACAAGTGCAAGAATATTTATCCCGCATTTCGCACCCCTCGAGAAGGGGCCTAATGGGTTTTATCCCGCGCCCAGCGCGTACGTTCCAAGGATGGCAAAAGGGAAATCCTTCCGGTCGTCGACCGCTCCCTACGCTCCAGCCAGGAATTCGGCAAAGTGTAATGATCCATTGGATTGGCATCAGACGCCCCGGTTCAGGTATAATGAAGCTGCCTCGCACGAGGCGAGACGGCTTCACATCCTTAGGGACGGATCAAAAGTCCGTGGTCATCGAAGCTTCTAACATCTGCAGGGCCAATCTTTGCCGTTCACGTCGATCAGTGGGCCAGGGTTGGCGTCGCACCCGATAGGGATCGTACCAATGCCAAAACGCATAAAAGCGATAGAGGGTTTCGACATAATGGGTCACCTGGCGAGGCGTCAAGGTGATAGGCGTCCGTTCATTCGCCCAGATCGTCCAATCCGCCA
>JAKADO010000155.1 GCA_021820485.1 Bacillota bacterium | reverse complement strand
ACTGTGGCGGCGATTCGCTCAAGGCTTTTAAATAGCTAATAAACCCGTAGACAGCCCAGATGGCTCCAATCAGAAGGCCCTTCATCATGTTGGCGATCGACATATGCGGCCAGAAGAGCGCCACCACAAAGATGAGCCCAGCAATCACCTCAAAAAAAGCGGCCTGGCTAAACGGCGGCTTGATACCCATTAGCTGTTCCAATGAATTTTTCATTCTCATCTCTTCCTTTGATGGTCATCGACGGCGCAACTAAATGCCCACAGCAACCAAGATCCTCGGTCCATAACACCGTTGCCCCAGCCACCTGAGCCTCGGTCAGGCGGGTCAGAAGGTCCCGAGCGACCGGATGGCGACGATTGTGTGCGTATTCGGGGACATTGGCATCGACAAACTCAACGGTCATAGAGGTCATCGCGTTTCTCCTAGGGCCGTTTGCCATGCAATCCGAAGTCATAGCCCTCGGACAGGCGTGCGATTAAACGAATCGCCACCGACCATTCTTCTTTCCCACATTATAGCGAATGGACAGGTCGTCCCCACCCAACCAATAAGAAATGTCGAACAATTATGCTGAATCGCCAACCGAAAAGATCCGCGGCCTCTAGTGGCTGGTCCAACCACGTTTACATCAGGCCGAATCACTCGCCGCAAGGTAAGAGACCATCCAACTGGATTTGCAAATAGCCGTGCCAAGAAAATGTTCAACCCTGCTCTCTAAAGGGCCTCCAACAACGTATGCGGCATACCATTCCCCACGACATCAATACTATGTCCGTCGGACTTTTGACAGCGCGGGGCAACTCCAGCTTGAGTCGGGTCCCGATGCTGCACATCTAAGCAACGGAGCGCCGACACCCATCAGAGTCTTGCAACCTAAGGAGTCGTTGGCATGAAGATTGTCTTGCTCTCAGGGGCCATCGTCGGAGCCAAAACGCGAATCACGCTGAATCATGCCTACAATATGCTGGCGGAACACTACCCGAAGGCAGAAGTGACCGTGGTGGATTTAGCGGAATACGATGTGCAGTTCAGCGATGGACGGAACTATTGGGACTACGACTACGGCGGCGACACCCGCTACGTCGCCCAAACCGTCCTATCTGCCCAGGCTCTCATTATCGGAGCGCCCGTCTACCAGGCGTCCATCCCAGCACCCCTCAAGAACGTGTTCGATTTGTTGCCCGTCCACGCCTTGCGCGATGCCGTAGCGGGCATCATCATGACGGCGGGTTCGGCGCGGCACTATCTGGTGGCCGAACAGCAGCTGAAACCGATTTTGAGCTATTTGAGGGCTCAAATTGTCCCAAACTATGTGTTTGTCGAGGAACGGGACTTCAATGAGAACGACATTGCCAACCCAGAGATATTGCTCCGCATCCATCGGTTGGTTGAGGACACGGTTGCCTTGGCGGATCTCTATAAGAGAATGCGGGAAACTCCCCCCATCGCCGATGCACCGAATCCCCAACGATGAAGGTCTCTCTGATACCCGCACTGGGCTGTGTCAGAAAATCTGAGCCCGACAGCCTCATTTGCGCTATAATACTTATACATGTACGTATACTGACTAAGGAGCTCAAACGATGAATAAAACCATATATGTGTCCGAGGACGACTTCCCGATTTTCGAGCATGCGCAGCAGTTGTTCGGCGGCAACCTCTCCGGCGCCATTGCCCACGCGATACGCCTTTTTGTGGACACCCATGCGGATCCAGAGCCGCCATATGAAGAAATCACGGTGGTGGTCGGCCCCCCGGGCCGTCGGCGGCGCCAGCGGTTCTGGGGCCGGCACGTCGCCGATTGGCGCCATCCTGAAAGCCAGGCGGGAGTGGCACTGGCATTCTCCGTCTATGTCACGCGCCATCAACGTTGGGCCCTTTACCGCCGACATGCCTCCTATGCGCTCCACGAGCTCCCATTTTTTGCTAATCATTCGCTCCCATTAGACACCCCCCTGCTGCCCACTGACGCGCCCCGCTTGGAGGTCTATGACCATCTGGCGGAATTGAAGCAGGTGATTCCGTCGGAATTGGCCGATCTCTTGGACTCTCGGGCTGACGAGCTCCCATTGGACGACCTGGACATCTAGCAGAGGAGGTTTTGTGGTGATTCGCCCGATCGTGCCCCTCACCCCAACGTCGAAAGTCTTGCGCAGCCGGGCCCCAAGCGTAAAAGCGCCCGGCCAGACATGGTCGACTTGGTCGATACGTGGCCTACCCAACGCGCATTAGGAATTGCTGCGCCCCAAATTGGCGTGCGTCAGAGGCTTTTCATCTTTCGCTCTCACGACGCGGAGGACGCCCCGCCGGAAATTCTTATCAACCCCAAGATTATTCGGGCTCAGGGAACACTCGAGGACTATGAAGGGTGCCTCAGCATTGCTCACCTATATGGCCGATGCGCCCGTGCGGCAGTCATCGAAGTGACAGCCCTCGATGTTCACTTTGAGCGCGTGCGGCGCCGCTTCGAGGGCTATGATGCACGTATTATCCAGCATGAGCTGGACCATTTGGACGGTGTACTCTACATCGATCGTCTGGAAGATTGGTACACGCTGCATCAGGTTCGCCAAGAGGCCGGCGAATCCGATCCAGAGACGACTGAATGGGAAGCCGTCCCACCGCCCGCTTCGGTGATTTCGACCCTGCAACAACTGGCGCGCCCACTGCCTGGCTATGCGTTGCGATGGTAGGGATGATGCAGTTGACCTTTCCCAGCAATCGACATAGTATAATAGCAATCGTGACATACATACCTTCGGGGCGTGGTGAGATCCCAACGGATCAATTCCCGACCGGCGGTAATCTCGGAAACGAGTAGCCCGCGAGCCGCAAGGCAGGAGCCCGGTGAGATTCCGGCGCCGACAGTACAGTCTGGATGGGAGAAGGTAGGCGACTCAACAGGAGTCTGTCTAATTATTTTTCCATCCCCCGAACGCGGGGGATTTTTTTGTGGCGGAAAGGTGGTGACGCATGGCCAGCCCATACATGGTGAAGGCGTTGAAACTGGCGCGCCGCGGGATGGGGCAGACATCCCCCAATCCCATGGTCGGGGCCCTGGTGGTCGACGACGACGGCCGCATTATATCCGAGGGATACCACAAAAAGGCTGGAACAGCTCATGCGGAAGCTGCCGCACTGCAGCGCGCGGGAGAGCGTGCGCACGGAAAGACCCTGTACGTCACGTTGGAGCCTTGCAATCATACTGGCCGCACCCCGCCTTGCACGGAGGCCATCATTCAGTCTGGCATCCGGCGGGTTGTGGTGGCGTCCACCGATCCCAATCCCCATGTGGCTGGAGGAGGGATTCAACGACTCCAGGATGCAGGAATTGAGGTCGAGGTTGGCGACGGCGCGGAGGAAGCCGAAGCGTTGAATCGCCCCTTCATGACCTGGAGTCGCACGCATCGGCCGTTTGTCACGTTAAAGGCA
>JAKADO010000071.1 GCA_021820485.1 Bacillota bacterium | reverse complement strand
GTCTTCCATGGCGGACGTGGACGATGACGGAATGCCGATAAAGCCGAGGCTGAGGAGGAAGATGAGTATCCCGGAGAGCCGGAAAAGCCAGGGCAATCCCAGCGGAACGCTCGCCCATCCCACGAGGGCTGCGCCCGGCGGCGTGGCCATGGTGGTGAGCGTCATCAGCGCGCCCGCCACGCGGCCGCGCAGCGGGGCCGCTGTATTGAGAATGATGTGGGTGCTCAGCACGGCATTCACGGCGCCAATCCCCAATCCGGCGAGCAACAGGAACAATAGATTGGGAAAGAAGCGCGGAAGGACCGCCATGCCGAGAAGCATCAATCCTGTTACGGCTATTCCAGCAATTAGCGTGCGTGTCAGTCCCCAAGCCTTTTCCCACACCGATCCAGTGAGGCTTCCCAAAACCATTCCAGCGAGGATGGCGACGCCGAAGAATCCATAGGCTACCGCACCCCGGTGCAGCACTTCACGTACCCAGGCGGCATCCATGATGCTGATGGGCATCACCGCGAAATTAATCATCACGGCCAACGGCGTCAATCGGCGCAGGAACCGGTCACGTGTGACCAGGCGGACTCAAGATAACCCCCCCGGCAGGAAGGGTGACCTTCTCGGGGGGATGCCGATCCTGAACGGGTTTATCCCAGTATTCGCGCCATGCGGCGTGCCGCCTCCTGAAGCCGCTCCCGCGGCTCTGTCAAGGCAATGCGCACAAACCCCTCGCCATGCGCACCAAACCCTGTTCCGGGGGCCGCCATGACGGCAGCTTCCGCCAAGAACTGTTGCGCCCATTCCAAGGAACTTCGGCTGCCGGGGACGGGGCACCAAATAAAAATAGAGCCCTCGCTGGCGGGAATGGACCAGCCCGCCTCGGCTGCCGTGGCCAGGAAGGCGTCGCGGCGCGCCTGATATTCGTCCCGCAGTGCCGTGACGGTATCCTGGGGACCCAGAAGCGCGGCGCGCGCCGCTTCTTGAATGGCGCCCCATTGGCTGCAATGGAGGTGGTCCTGCAGCAACTCCAGATATCCGATGGCCTCGGCATTGCCCGCGGCAAAGCCGACGCGCCAACCGGCCATGTTGTAGGACTTGGAGAGCGTGGTGAATTCAATTCCCGCGTCTTTTCCGCCGGGGCGGCTTAAGAGGCTGATGGCCTTTCGGCCGTCGAAGGCAATGTCGCCGTAGGCCAAGTCATGGGCCAGCACCGTGCCGTGTTGAAGCGCCTTGGCGATGATGGCATCGTAGAATGCCGCCGACGCCAATCGGCCGGTGGGGTTGTTGGGATAATTGAGGAAGGCCAGGCGAGCGTCCGCGGGCCAGGCATCCAAGGTCGGCAGAAACTGGTTTTGAGCCTCCAGCGGCCATGGAACCAATTGCCCTCCTGCCAGGGCGATGCCGGAAAGATAGTCGGGATAGCCCGGATCGGGGGCCAACACCTGATCGCCAGGGTTGACCAAGGCTAAGGAGATTTCTTCCAGACCAATTTTGCTCCCAATCAGAATGGCGACTTCGCGGCTCGGATCGAGGCGGACCTGATGATGGACCCAATACCATTCCGCGACCGCCTCCTTGAGCGACATGAGGCCGCGGAAGGAAATGTACCGCTGATAGAGCGGGTTTCCAGCCGCCTCGCGCAGTGCCTCCACAATATGATCCGGCGTGGGCTGGTCGGGGTTTCCTTGCCCCAAGTTGATGACATCGATCCCTTGTCTCCGCTTTTCCTCCACCTGCTTGACCAATCCCGCAAAGAGCTGGTGGGGAAGGCGATCCAGGCGGCTAGCGGGACGCATGCGCGGTTTCGTCCTCATCCTTGTACAGCGCGACCCAGCCCTCCTTGGTTTGGAAGAGGCGTATGGCTTTGACGTTGCGGGTCTCGGTGAGGGTAAAGTAATGCTCTGTGCCTGCCGGAACGGAGATCAAGTCGCCCGCCGTGACTGTGACACTAAACGTATCGCCATTTCGCGTGAGGGTGAAGATGCCCTCCCCGTCTACAATGAAACGCACCTCATCCTCGGTGTGGCGGTGCACCCGCTCGAAGTTTTTGAGCAACTGTTCGAGGTTCGGCGTACTCTCGGGATTCAGGACAATCAAATCATGGGAGATGTAGCCGAACTGTTTGGAGAGACGCTCCAAATCGCTCTTGAAGGCGTTGAGAATGGCGTCTTGCTCGTCGAGCGCAAGACCGCTCTTCTGGCGGAGGGACGCTGGGGCAGGGTCTACGGGCCAAAACTCATAGTGCACTCCGTGGTTCTTCAAATAGGCGGGGATGTCGGACGCGGGGATCTCGCGGTTGGTGCCCTGCTCAACAATTTTTGGCATGGTTTTTCTCCTTTTTGGTGATAGTCCGATTAGGCGGGCAGCACGGCGGAGGCGGTGCCGATCGCATCGGTCAAACGGTCAAGGCAAAGCCATTCAAACAGGAACTCAAAAGCTTCCAAGTGCCGCAAGGCGGATTCGGCGCTGTCGCCAAAGGCGTAAACGCCATGGCGCCGCAGCAAGACCGCCGGAACGGCAGGGTTCACGACCTCGCCCACCGCGTCGGCGAGACGCGTGATGTCGGCATGGTTGGGTACCACGGGGAGCGTGATCGCGGCGCCCTCGTCCCAATGTCCGAGCGCCTTCAGCATCTCATGATCCTGAAATCGGATGCCGTCGTCTACGGCATGGCGACTGACCAAGTTGTTGTAGACGGTATGAATGTGGAAGACGGCGCCCGCTGCGGTTTGGGCATAGATGGCCTGATGAATGGCGGTTTCAAACGAGGGCTTTCCGGTGCCGCCCAGCACCAATCCTTCCGGAGACAGAGTGAGGATGTCGTCTGCGGTCAGGCGTTGCTTGTCGGCCCCGCTCCGGGTGATGTACACCGTCCCGGCATCCACGTCGCGCACGGATAGATTGCCAGATGTGGCCCGCAGCCATCCTCGGCGGGCAATCTCTCCACTGATGGCGATAAGCGCGTCCACCGCCTGGGCGCGAGAGTCAGTCATGAAATCCCTCCCTTTCTGCTACGAAGAGCGCATTCAACACATCGTCGAAGCTTTCATACGGCGTATATTCAATGTGGGCGTCATCCAGATGGCTTTGAAGATGGCTCCGGGCAAAGACCCAGTCCGCGTTTTTGGCGCCATTGAAATCGGTGACGCCGTCCCCCACGAAGACAATGGGAGCCTGATACCGTGCCCGCAGCTCCGCCACGACGGCATGCTTGCAAAGACCGCATCCTCCGGGGCAAGGCGGCTCGCAGGGGTAGCGCCAGTCAATGGCGATTGACGGCCCGTCAAATCGGGCATGGTTGACGATGCGATGGGCCGCCTGTGTCTCTTGCGGCCCCAACGCCGCATCCAGCATGAAGTCGAGACCGTTGGAGACGATGTAGAACGGGATGCGCGCCTCCTCCAGCACCTCTTGGAACCGATGGAAGCCGGGGCGAAACGTCAGGGTTTCCTGGATGAACGCTTCATAGTCTTGCCGGTTTTCGCTTGGCAAGGACTCGAAGAGTGCTGTGAGTCCGCTTCTTAAGTCCAGGTCACGGCGATTGATGCGATCCACCAAGGTGCGATTGTCAGGGTTCACGTGGCAGGTTAACGCGACGACCAAGTCTTGGGCCGTGATGGTGCCGTCAAAGTCTGAAACCACCACAAATGGGACTGTCATGGCTTCGTTGCCTCCCTCTGCGGTGGAAGCGACCCATCGCGCGTCTCTTCGAAGCGCGCTGCTGCTTCCACTAAGATTTGGGCGCCTACGCGCGTCCCTCCGGGATGCCCGTGAACGGCGCCGCCGGCGTTGATGACGATGTCGCGGCCGAAGTCTTGAAACAATTGCGGCAAAACCCCGGCGTGAATGCCGGCCGATGGACCCGGGAGAAGCGGAGGCCGCGGCTCCCGGCGCCGCAAGGCATCCGCTACCGCTAGGGATTCTGGTTTCGGCATCGCCACCGATCCATAGGGGGATGGGTAGAGGACGACGTCCGCTCCGGCGAGCCGGGGCAGCTGGCCCAGAAAGAGCGCGGGATGGATGCCGCGCTCCGGCGATCCGATTTGTCCGCCGGCAAAGGCGGGGTGGAGAATCAACGGCACGGATATACCTGCACGGCGTAGATCGACGAGCACATCCAATCCCAGTGTGTACGCCGCCACGAGGAATCCTTGAGCCCCGGCTTCCACCCAGGAGAGCGCTTTATCTAGGATTTCCTTGGGGCTTCCGCTCAGCACGGGAATGTAGAGCCCCCGTTGGCCAGTGCGGGCCTCACGCCGGGAAAGCGCATCCCGCGCGGCCCGAATCCGGTCCACCAACGGCGCATTGTGGTCTGCCATAAAGATTTCGTCGTCTTTGACCAAATCCACGCCGCCTTGAATCTGCTCTTCGAACGCGGACTCAAACTCGCGGAGATTGCGGCCGTTTTCACTTTTAAAGATAGACATGACCAACGGTCGCCGCTCCACGCCGAGCAGCGCGCGAAGCCCTGGGATGCCAAAGGCGGGGCCCGGCAGGGCTTCTGCAAAGGCTTCCGGCAAATCAAGTCGTTCCAAGCGGATGGCGCCATCAAGCGACAGTTTGCCGAAGACGACGGTGAGGAGTGAGCTTATCGAAGGTCGCACGTTGTCGAGGGGATAGCGAATTTCGAAAAGGCCGCTCGGGCCGTCTTGCACTACACGGCCCACTTCGCCCAGATAGCGGCGCAGGTGGGGCTTTCGCGCATCGGGCAGGTCGGTCCACGAGCCGACAGTCATGCTCACGGCAATGGCTTGGGCCTTCTCGGCGAGATGGTCGTCCCAGGGCACCCGGTAGGTTGCGGTGATGAATTCCATAAAAAATCCCCCTTTCACAACGGATGAAAGAGGGCACTGATCGCTCTCTCTCATCTCTCGGCTGTGCGCCGTCGGAGTTGGCACCGTCATCCTCCCTTGCGGGAAGACCGGTTGCCCAGGTGTCATCGGGCCGATCCCTCTACCTGTCTGGATAAGAGAATGGATATTCAATTGTGGAATAGATTACTGAGGATCTAACATGGTGTCAATGACTATTTCTGGAACATGTCCCTTGAGGATGGCGTAGAGTTCGTTTCCGGCGAGGAACGGCGCTATACTTGAACGGAGAGGTGAGGCTCATGGCAGTATTCGCAGTGGACAAGGATTTCTATGGCATTGACTTATTTGAAGAGGGGAAGCCGGAACGCTCCTCTGCGTATCTGATTCGGGCTTCCGAGCCCATTCTCGTGGAGACGGGTTCCGCCCGAAGCCACCAAACGCTGGTGGAGGGACTGCGTGAACTGGGCATGGCGCCGGAGGACGTGCGCCATGTGGTGATTACCCACGTGCACCTAGATCATGCCGGCGGCGTAGGGCAGATGATGGAGGCGGCGCCCAAGGCGCTGTTGCACTGCCATCCTCGCGCGGCGCGCCACATGATTGATCCGAGCCGCTTGGAAGAAGGGGCACGGGCCGTTTACGGCGAGCAAATGGAAGCGATGTTTGGCGTATTGAAGCCGGTTCCCGAGTCCCGCGTCATAATTCAGGAAGATGGCAGCGTGTTGGATGTAGGGGACCGCCAGTTGATTTTTTATGATACGCCTGGCCACGCCAAGCATCATGCCTGCATACTGGACAGTCAAACGCGCGGTTTGTTTTCCGGGGACACGGTAGGCATCCGATATGCTCCGGCCTACACCGGATGGGATTTCGTCTATGGATTTCCGACAACATCACCGTCCGACTTTGACCCGGAGGTCATGCTGAAGAGTTTGGACCGATTGGAAGCCCTTGATCCCACCCGCATTTACCACACGCATTTTGGGGTGACCGAACCGGCTTCCGAGGCTTTTCGGTTTTCCCGCCGTGGGATTCAAGCGATTCAGCGGATTATGCCCATGCTAAGCCCAGAGTCCACCCTGGAAGAGGTTGAAGCGGCGTTGAAAGGCGCCATTCAAAAGGACTTGGCTGCGCTGGGACATGCTGACTGGGATGTATCTCCACTCACTTTGGACATCATCTTAGATAGCCAGGGCATTTTGGTGTATCTCCAACGGCAAGCCGCGGGGAAGCTTTAGAACAGTTAAGGAGGGAATTTGAGATGGTGCTTTGCATGCCGATTGCGATGAACGGACAGTTAGGCGGAGGCTGGGGACGAGCGCACGATGTGGTGGTCGCCCAGGTGTCGGAGTCCGGGGACATTACTCAGTGGGAACCGGTGACGGTGCGATGGGACGAGTTGCACGACGAGGGTGGAGAAGGGCAGCATCACGCCCGCATCGCCAAGTTTCTCATGGAGCATCACGTGAAGCGGGTCATCGCCGGTCACATGGGCCCTGGCATGCACCACATGCTGGGCAAGATGGGCATTGACGTGGTGGTGGATGTCAGCGGCGACGCGCGCGAACTGGCGCAGCGATACGGACGATAGGGTGGGGGATTTTTGAAGCATCTGGTGATAGGCGCATCGGGTCAAGTGGGTCATGCGCTGATGAAAGCCTTGGATGAAGCGGGCCATTCCGTGATCGGCACCTATTTCAGCCATTCGGAACCGGGTCTGGTCCACCTCGACATGACCCGCCGAGATGCGGTGGAGAACATATTCGCAAAAGAGGCGCCTGAGGCTGTCTGGATTCCAGGCGCCATGCCTGACGTCGATCGGTGCGAGCGAGAACCGGCATTCAGCCATCAGGTGAATGTTGAAGCGCCCCAGCTTGTGATGGCAGCCGCGCGCCCCGCGAGCATTCCTTTGGTTTATTTTTCGACCGACTATGTTTTTGACGGCGTGGACGGACCGTACTTGGAAAGCGCGCCGGTGCATCCCTTGCAGGTTTACGGGCAACATAAAGTGGAAGCAGAAACGGCGCTGTTGGCGTATCCGCAAACATTGGTGGTGCGGCCGGCGTGGATCTATAGTGACGAGCCCAATCCGCGCAATTTTGTGTATCGGGTCCTCTCTGATCTGAAGGAGGGCCGACCCATTAAATCGGCCGTGGATCAAATCAATACGCCAACGCCGGCCGGGGCCCTGGTCCGCAATGCCTTGCAGGCTCTCATCGAAGGCCACCGCGGGGTGCTGCATCTGGCGGGACCCGAGCGCCTTACACGGCTTGCGCTAGTGGAGCGGATCGCCCGCATGGCAGGGTTCTCCACCGACTCGATTCAATCCATTTCTGTGGGGGACTTGCCGCTTCCGGCCAAGCGTCCTCTAAAGGGTGGCCTCATCAGCAGCTATGCGCGCTACGGGATTTCGGAACGTCTTGAGGACTTAAATCTGACGCCGCTCTTAACAACTTCTTAACAAAACCCTAACGCGTTCTTTACCGGCCCTTCATAGGACCATAACACGGCCTTGCGACAATGAGTGCGCAAGGTCGTGGTCTTTATAGATGAATAGGAGGGCACTCATGGACAACCGCAACGCGGGCGTAGTTGAGAACCTGAATAATGCTCCTTTTAGTTTGTTCCATCTTCGCGCCGTGCTTACGTCCGGCATGGGATTTTTCACCGACGCGTATGACCTTTTCATTATTGGCGCAGCGTTGGTATTGATTAAGCCGCTGTGGCACCCGACCACGGCGCAGGTAGGGCTGCTAGGCTCAAGCGCTTTGGTGGCCGCCTTTGTGGGAGCCTTTGTTTTTGGTCGCTTGGCAGACGTCATTGGTCGGAAAAAGATTTACGGCATTTTAGCCATCATCATGGCCTTGGGTGCGTTGGCTTCGGCGTTCTCGCCCAACATTACATGGCTCTTAATTTTCCGCTTCGTCCTCGGCATCGGCATCGGCGGCGACTACCCGGTAAGCGCCGTTCTGATGAGCGAATATGCGAACACCAAGGATCGCGGCAAGATGGTGGGTTTGGTGTTCTCGATGCAGGCGGTCGGCTTGGTTTTGGGACCGATTGTGGCAATTACCCTCTTGGGTTCGGGCATTCCCTCTGACATTGCGTGGCGGTTGATGCTGGGCTTGGGCGCCATTCCCGCAGGGGCTGTCATTTGGATGCGGAGCCGCATGCCGGAGTCCCCGCGTTACCTGGCTCGGGTTCAGGGCAAGACCGAAGAAGCGCAGCAGAGCTTGTCCCAATTTGCAGGACGTCAGTTGGCCGTGGTTGCTCGTGAGGCCAAAGCCAAAGTTAACCGCATGACATTCGGCCAGTTCATCTCGAATCCGAAGTACCTGTTGTACCTTCTCGGCACCGCCGGTTCCTGGTTCGTCTTTGACTACGCCTACTACGGAAACTCCATTTCGATGCCCTTGGTGTTGAAGAGCGTGGCTCCGAGCGCATCGCCGATTGCCACCTACGCTTGGACCCTGATTGTGTTCGCAGTGGCTGCGGTTCCCGGATATGCCTTGGCCGTGAGCAAGATGGACAAAATCGGCCACAAGCGGCTGCAGCTGTTGGGCTTCATCTTCATGGGCTTGGCATTCGGCATCATTGGACTCGTACCCAACATGACCCACCTGATTGTCCCGTTCCTGATTGTCTTCGGCGCCAGCTACTTCTTCGCCGAGTTCGGCCCCAACACCACCACCTTCGTGATGGCGTCGGAGGTCTATCCGACGAGCATGCGCACCACGGGACACGGCATCTCGGCGGGTGTGGCCAAAGTTGGCGCGTTCATCGGTGTGTTCGTCTTCCCGCTGTTGGAAAAAGCGGCCGGCTTGAGTGGAACGCTTCTCATCACCTTCGGCTTCTCCATCATCGGTGTGCTGTTGACCCTCCTGCTTCCGGAACCCAGCCAGCGATCGCTGGAAGCGATTTCAGGCGAAGAGGACGAAAGCACGACCTCGGCAGTCAACGCCTAAAGACAAGATCCCGCAAATCCCGGTCTCGCCACGCGAGGCCGGGATTTTTGGTTGGAAGTAACCTTGAAATTTCGACAAATTTTAATCCCGCCTTAACATAACCGTAACACGTTCTTCATGATTTCTTTATATAAGCGTAACACGGTCCTGCGACAATGGTCCCGAAGGTTGTTGTCATATACGGACAGGAGGCCAATCATGGAGAGCCACAACGCGGGTGTTATCGAGAACCTGAACGATGCTCCGCTAAGCCTTTTCCATCTTCGCTCTGTAATTGTATCCGGCATGGGATTTTTCACTGACGCTTACGATTTGTTTATTATCGGTGTCGCCATGGTGCTCATTAAATCACAATGGGCGCCCGACAAGTTCATGGTTGGTTTGGTCAGCTCCACGGCACTGATTGCGGCATTCGTTGGAGCTTTTATTTTTGGTCGTTTGGGCGACGTGGTTGGCCGCAAAAAGATTTATGTTTTGGTTTCGATTATCATCGGGCTGGGCGCTCTCGCGTCGGCCTTTGCGCCGAACCTGATTTGGCTCATTGTGGCCCGATTCGTGATGGGCGTGGGCATCGGCGGCGACTACCCGATGAGCGCTGTGATGACCAGCGAATATGCCAACACCAAGGACCGGGGCAAGCTGGTCGGCATGGTGTTCTCCATGCAGGCGGCCGGTTTGGTGGTGGGCCCGATTGTGGCCATCACGCTGTTGGCCTCGGGGATTCCAGACACCTTGGTCTGGCGGTTGATGTTGGGATTTGGCGCCATTCCGGCGTTGGCCGTCATCATCATGCGGATGCGCATGCCGGAATCGCCCCGTTACGCTGCCCGGGTCAAGGGCGACGTGGCTGAAGCGCAGTCCGCCATTTCGCGCATTGCCGGCGCAAACGCCGCAGCCAGCGCGCCGGCTGTAAAGACGGCAACGGCCCGATTGAGCTTCTGGCAGTTCATTTCCAATCCCAAGTACCTCGTGACCCTGATTGGCACCGCTGGCACATGGTTCCTCTTTGACTACGCCTATTACGGCAATTCCATCTCGATGCCGTTGGTGCTGAAGGCGGTCGCGCCGCATGCCGCGGTGATTACCGACGAGGCGTGGACGCTCATCATTTTTGCCGTGGCGGCAGTGCCCGGATACATTCTCGCGACATTGAAGATGGATAAGATTGGGCACAAGAAGCTGCAACTGCTCGGATTCATCTTCATGGGCTTGGCGTTTGGCATCATCGGATTGGTCCCGCATATGACGCACATGGTGTTGCCGTTCCTGCTGGTCTTTGGAGCCAGTTACTTCTTCGCGGAGTTCGGCCCCAACACGACGACGTTCGTGATGGCGTCGGAGGTGTTCCCAACCAGCGTCCGCACGACGGGACATGGCATCTCAGCGGGCGTGGCCAAAGTGGGCGCCTTCATTGGGGTGTTTGTGTTCCCGCTCTTGGAGGGCACATTGGGGCTTCGTGGCACCCTCTTAATCACCTTTGCCTTTGCTGTGGCCGGCGTGCTGTTGACGCTGGTGCTGCCGGAGCCCAGCCAGAAGTCGTTGGAGGATGTGTCTGGGGAAGAGGATTTGATGGGAAACCCAAAAGCGATTAATGCCTAAAGAGCCGGCTCTCTGACAACAACCCATATGAAAACCCCCGATGTCGTTAGGTCGGGGGTTTTTTCGGTTGCGATGAGTCTCATGGGCGGCTGATGATGAAGGGGATGGCTTCGCTGCGAACCCCGGACCAACGCCAATCTTCAGTGGAGTCGGGCGGAGAAGGTTGATGACGTGGGAAAGGGGCCTTCCGGAGAAGAGCCCCTTCACATTCAGTGTTTAAGCTTCGTTATTGGCGTCGTAGACAACTTTCCCCAAGATGATGGTTTTGGCCACCTTGCTCTTGTACTCAAAGGGATGGCCGTCCCAAATCACGACATCACCGTCTTTTCCGGGGTCAATCGAGCCCAAGCGGTCGCCCACCCCACAGAGATCGGCCGGGTTTTGGGTCAGCGCCCGAATGGCATCTTGCTCCTCCATGCCTTCCCGCACGGCCAACGCGGCGCTGATCACCAAGTATTGTTCAGGAACCACCGGGTGGTCGGTGATGATGGAGACTTTGACGCCGTTCTTGGCGAGAATCCCGGGTGTCTTGAAGGAACGACCGCGCACCTCCACCTTGACTCGTGCCACGAGTGCGGGACCGCAGGAGACGGGTACGTTGTATCGGAGGAGCTCGTCCACCACTTTATAGGCCTCCGTACCGTGCTCAATGATTTGGTTGACGCCAAATTCCCGACTGATGCGCATGGCGGTCAAAATGTCGTCCGCCGTGTGGGCATGGGTGCGGAAGGGGATTTCCCGATTGAGCACGAGCAAGAGGCCTTCCATATCCAAGTTGCGCTTGGTGTCCGGGTCCTTCTCCATCTTGCGGGCGTACTCTTGCGCGTCCAAGAACGCTTGACGCATCACTTTGGCCACGCCGAGCCGGGTGGAGGGCATCTTGTTTTTCCCGCCATAGACACGCTTCGGGTTTTCACCCATAGCGCCTTTCATCCCGGACGGGGACTTTAGAATCATATCGTCAATATGCTGCCCCCAGAGGCGCAAGGTCGAGCCTTGTCCGCCAATGACGTTGCCGCTGCCGGGCGTGACCCAGGCTGCGGTAATGCCGCCTTGAATAGCATCCTTCAACGCCACATCCACGGTATTGAAGGCGTCAATGATGCGGACACCGGCGGTGATGGGGTCGGTCAATTCGTTGCCGTCGGCGGAGCCTTGGGCCTCGCCATCGGGGAAAATGCCGATGTGGGAGTGGGAGTCGATGAAGCCGGGGAATACGTATTGCCCTGCAGCATCGATGACCTCGCATCCCGCAGGGATATTGACGTCAGTACCTACGTCCTTAATCTTTCCGTCGTCCCCAATGAGGATGGTACCATTGGGAATAGAGCCATGTGAGACCGTTTCGATACGGCCGTTTTTGATTGCTAGCAATATATAAGCCTCCCTCTATGTGTTAGCAGTAGTGTAATCCAAATCCAGCAAACAAGATCGGAATGCGCTTGGATGGACCATTTTGTAGGACCAATTAACCAAGTCCAGAGAGGGTACGGGAAAGGATAGGCGGGACATGAAACGGGCGTTGATTACTGGGGTCACGGGACAAGATGGGTCCTATCTTGCAGAACTTCTAATCCAGAAAGGCTATCGCGTATACGGGCTTATCCGGCGTTCGAGCACAGTTCCCACGGAACGGATCTATCACCTGGGCGATTCTTTAAACTTGGTATCGGGGGATCTGTTGGATGAAAAGTCGCTGCGACAGATAATCGAGGAGTGCCAGCCCGATGAGGTATACAACCTTGCGGCACAATCCTTCGTTCCGGAAAGTTGGACACAATCGATATTAACGGGCGAGATTACCGCACTTGGAGTCACGCGCCTTTTGAATGCTATCCGAGATGTAAACCCTCAAGTACGCTTCTACCAAGCTTCTACTAGCGAAATGTTCGGTAAGGCACAAACCGTGCCCCAAGACGAGAAGACGCCGTTTTATCCCAGAAGTCCTTATGGCGTATCGAAGCTCTACGGACATTGGATTACGGTAAACTATCGCGAAAGTTATGGAATGTTCGCCTGTTCCGGGATTCTGTTCAACCATGAGTCTCCGCGCCGCGGCCGTGAGTTTTTGACGCGCAAGGTCACCTATGCTGTGGCACGTATCGTAGCCGGCCTACAAAACGAACTACGGCTCGGAAACTTGGATGCCCAACGCGATTGGGGATATGCTCCCGATTATGTGGAAGGCATGTGGCGTATGTTGCAGCAAGAAAGCCCAGAAGATTACGTGTTGGCTACCGGAGAGACCCACAGCGTTCGAGAATGGGTGGACAAAAGCTTTGCCGTTGCCGGCTTGGATTACAAGGACTATGTTGTCGTGGATCCTCGGTTCGTACGACCAGCGGAGGTTGATTTACTTATCGGTGATTCTGGAAAGGCTCGCAAACAACTAGGCTGGAATCCAACGGTAACATTTGACGAATTGATCGAAATAATGGTAGAGGCGGATGAAGCTTTAGTTCAAGAACAAGAAGCAAGCCAACACGCAATTGCAGCGTTGCGAGGAATTCGCTGAATGCGGGTTTTAGTGACAGGTGCTAACGGATTTGTTGGGAGCTATGTGATGAACGAACTCGTTCGTCTCGGGCATGCCGTAAAAGGTGTGGCGGGCCCGGAGAATTCAGGCTCTGATATGACATCCATTAATCTTTGCGATGCGCCTCTGGTTGGAGATGTAGTGCGTAGTTTTCGACCGCACACCATCCTGCATCTGGCAGCTCAAAGTTCGGTGAGGCGTTCGTGGGATGCTCCCGAAGAGACGTTTCAAGTGAATGTCGTGGGCACACTGAACCTCTGGCAGGCGGCCCGTCAACATGGCACGGAACATTTTATCTACGTTAGCACGGCTGAGGTGTATCGGCAGGCAGTTGGAGAGTCCAATCTACGTGAGGAGTCCGCATTGGGACCAACAAATCCCTATGGGCTGTCCAAGTATACCTCAGAGAAAATCTTAGACCAATTAAGCGTTGCTTCTGCCGGCTTCCTCCGCTTAACAATTCTTCGACCATTTAACCATACGGGGCCTGGGCAAGGAGCGAACTTCGTTGTTCCAGCCGTCGCTCGTCAAGTTGGAGCAATTAAGGGAGGGGCCAAACCCATAATACAGGCTGGGAATCTAGAGGCAGTCCGCGATTTTCTCGACGTTCGCGACGTGGCGAAGGCTTATGGCACGGTTGTTGCGTCTGATAGCATTTCCGGCATTTATAACATCTGTTCAGGAATTCCGAGGTCGATTAAGTCTATTGTGGAGGATCTGTGTAAGGTGGCGGATGTGGGTCCTGTTACGATTGAGGTTGATCCCGGGCGTATGCGACCAAGTGATAAAGAATGGCTGGTAGGCGACCCAAACCACTTTCATTCCGCCACCAATTGGAGTCCTGAAATCTCTTGGGAGGCTACATTAGCGGACATCTGGCAGGATTCCTCAAATTAACGTTACCAGCATTAAAAATGGCCTGACGCTTTTACATATGATCTCCGGAGGGGCAACGCAATGGCTCAGGACTGGGATGAATTTATGGATCGTTTAGCAGACCGCTTTCGTGGCTCGGTTGAATTAATCGCTAACCAACAAGATCACAGGTATTTGAATGCGGTAAAAGAAGTTCTCGAGGCAACTGGTCGGCCGTTGCTCGATATCGGATCAGGACGGGGGGAATGGCTTGGCATTTTAAATAGACACGAACTGGCGGCGGGGGTGGAGCTTAATAGAATTCCAGTGTAACAGCCAGGTTAATTTGTCCGAAATCTGACGGTGTTGGGTCTCAGTCTCCGCAGGTCAACTTGCTCGAAAACGTAGAATTTTTGGCCCCTATTCCGAGGGGTCCCAAACGAACCGACGGTTGACCGGGATCTGAAGCGCGTCGAGAATTCGACGCGTATATGCGGGCACATGCCCCCATTGAAACCAGTTGTCCGCCCCGTCCTCCTGCCGGAGGACCCATAACGAGCGCAATGCGTCCAAAATGACCGCGCCCGACGGTTGCTGAACCTTTCGATGGGGAATCTCCAAAGCCGGCTGATTCGCCAGTGCGTGTCGGACCATCGCGCGCATAAAGCGGGAGAACTGCAAAGGCAAGAGGAGCAGAAAGCCTAAGCCGGCCACGCGCGCCGGTTTTTCCACGAAAAAGGCCCCTAAGTGAATGGGTTCCTTCATCCAGCGAAAGCCGTGCTCGTCCTGATCTTGCCGCTTGTAGGCTTGCAGGGCGGTCACCGCGGAGAAGCTCTGACGAGTGGAGACCAACACAAACGCGGACCGCCGTTCCCGCTCGTGTTGAATCCTCACCGCCGACGGCGGTGTGCTCTGCCACCCCGCACGATATCCCACCCGGGTTTCCGGGACGGCATCCTTTTTCGGGCGACCCCGTCGGCGAATCGGGACACGGGTCTGGGTCGTCACGGAATCGACACGAAACCAGCGCGGTTTGATGCGGCGGATGGCCGCGTCCACCGCGGCTCGTGCATCTGCTTCACAGTCAAATGTGATGCGCTCCAACCCCTTCAGCTCCGCCGCCAAGGCGTCGGATTCCTGACGGATTTCGCGTTGGAGGGTATGCTCTTTTTTCTTGTCCAATGCGTCCGAATGATAGACAAAGGCGCGAGTGGGTTGATCATAGAGCACCACGTCAAACGTCTGGGCCCGATAACGGGCTGCGCCGCGTTTGGGCGACAACACCCCGTCAGTCCAGTCCCCGCCGTCCGCCCAGGCCTGCTCTTTCAAGTGTTTCGCCAGCCGATAGGACGCCGGTAGGCGTCCCAGCCAGTCCATGTCCATGCTGGCCACCCGCGTGAGTGAGGGCCGAGTGGGTGACCACGGCCGCATCGCTGATGTAGCAACTGCCACGCCAAAAGTCCTCCGGCACCTCGCCCGCCAATTGTTCCAGCCGGTCGGGATGCCACTGACGGTCAGAGGTATTCCCGCTGAGCATGGTCCCGGCCACGACCTGACCCTGATCGTCGACCGTCAGCCCCATCATAATTTGCCGGAGGTCGGGGCGATGATCCTTACTATGGCCATACGTGATCTGGACCGGGGCCGACGGCCCCGACGGGTTGGGATAGTCGCCAAACAGGGCAAACGCCGACGTGTTGTTAATGGCCAGTCTACAATCGACATGAATGGCCAATAAATATCGACAATCACCCCGCTGCAAAAAAGATCTGCTCCCGGCACGTCGAACGTTGTTAGTGCTCAAGCCAACAACGTCGAGAATGCAAGGAGCAGACCATGCGAGAGACTCTCATGACTATGATACAGGTTCGGACATTGAAAAACGAGGGATTGTCCCAGACCGCGATTGCACAACGACTCGGGCTACATCGCCAGACAGTCGCTCGGTATCTGGAACGGATGGATCAAGCCGAGGAAGCCGGGCAACCCCTCGAAACGGTTGCGTGCCGTGCGGCACGCGACCATGCGATCGACCCATATCTGGACCACTTGCGCACGCGCCTGACGGCCTACCCCGAGTTGAGCGCTAAGCGGCTGCATCACGAGCTCTGGGACTTGGGGTTCCGGGGTTCGCGGCGCACGGTGCGGCGGTATGTAGCCACGATCAAGTCGGGCCTGCCGCGCCGGGTCTACCAACCGTATGAGACGGGTCCCGGCGAACAAGCCCAGGTGGACTGGGGGCATGAAATCTGGGAACACGGCGGCGAGCAGACGAAGATCTATAGCTTCGTGTTCGTCCTCGCCCATTCGCGCGTGCGCTACGTGGAGTATGTGACCTCCCTCGACAGTGTGGTGTTCCTGAACTGCCTCTATCGGGCGTTCGAATATATCGGCGGGATCCCCCAGACGGTGCTGTTTGACAATGCCAAAGTCGTCGTCAGTGAACGGGTCGGCCGGGTCATCCGATTTCACGCGGACCTCCTGGACCTCGCGGCCCGTCTGGGCTTCCGGCCAGCAGCCTGTTGGGTGCAGGATCCCGAGACCAAAGGGAAGGTCGAGTCGACGGTCGGCTACGTCCACCGCGATTTCTACTACGGGCGCACGGTCATCGACCTGGACAGTTTAAACCAGCAGGTCCGCGCCTGGTGCGACCGGGTGAACCAAACCGTCCACACGACGACGCGGATGCCGCCTTGGGAACGGTGGTTGGCTGAGCAGCCTCACCTCCATCCCTTGCCGGCCAAGCGGCCGGCGCTGTTCCGCGTCCAATCGGTACAAGTTACGAAGGAGAGTCTGTTCACGTTTCGGCAAAATCAATACTCCGTGCCGAAAGACTATGCCCGCCACCGGATTCGCCTCGAAATTTACGAGGACGCCTTTGAGGCCAAGGCCGATGACCAGGTGCTCGGGCGATGGCCACGCACCACGGCGAAAGGCCAGATGTTTTTGGACCCGGCCCACTATGCCGGTCGGTTTACCGGCCTGAAGCGGTCCGCCTTGGAACATCAATTTCGTACGTTGTGCCCGCAGGCCCACACCTATTTGGAGGGGCTGGCCAAAACCCGAGGCGCGAGTCTTCGGGAGCAAATGCAACAAATTGTCGCACTGGCCGAGACGTATTCATCGGCCGAGCTGGACGCGGCGATGGTCCGCGGCATCCAATATGGCAACTATGGGTACGGCTCGTTGCATCGGATCCTCAAAACCCGGCGCGAGGCGCCGGAGGCCCTGCCGGACATCCCCACGACATCCGCCGCATCACCGGAGCCTCTCCCGCAAATCGCCGTGGAGGTCCGTGATCCCGCGTACTATGCCAATGTCGGGAGGAGGGCTGCCGGTGGATGATCTGTTGGAGGGCCTGAAGCGGCTGAAACTGCGGCAAACCCGCGACCATGTAGACGAATACTGTCAACTCGCCGCCACCCGTGACATGAGCTTTCGGGAATTTCTCAAGCTGATTGTGATGGAGGAAGTAACCGCACGCGAGGAAACCCAACGGGCCAAACGCTTGCGCGCGGCTCGCATCCCGGTACCGAAGAGCCTAGCCGACTTCGACTGGGCTTTTCAGCCCAGTTTGCCGAAGCGCGAAATCTTGGAACTCCATAGCTTGCGCTTTGTAGATCAGCACGAGAACGTCATCCTACTGGGCCCGCCGGGGCTCGGCAAAACGCACATTGCTAGTGCCCTCGCCTATGAAGCCGTCGTGCAGGGAAAGGAGGTGATGTTTACTACGGCGCAAGAACTCGTGGACCGCTGCTACGCGGCCCTGGCGGATGGCACCGTCAAGCAGGTACTGCGGGCGTGGAGCAAACTCGACCTGCTGGTGATTGACGAGCTCGGCTATATTCCGATGGACAATACCGCCGGCAACCACTTATTCCAAGTCGTGTCGGGGGCCTATGAGCGACAAAGCCTCATCGTGACGAGCAACCGCTCATTTCAGGACTGGGGCGCCCTATTTCCGAATCCATCGCTCGCGAGCGCGACCCTAGACCGCCTACTTCATCATGCCCATGTGTATACGTTTTCCGGTGACAGTTACCGACTGAAAGGGGGGATGGAGAGCTCCGCGTAAGCGGAGGGGCGTTGTCGATTTAACTTGGCCACGTTTGTCGAAAGAGAACTGGCCATTGACAACACCACGATTGGTGAGTTGTGGGACCATGAGCGCACGACCGGTGCTTCCCTGCCGGGCCGCGCGTTCCACCCGGTGACCTGGTGGCCCGTGCGGGCCACATCACAGGCCATTGTCCGTCATCGCCGGGTTCCATATTCGGTGCCAGCCTCCCGGGTTGGTCAAAAGCTACGTCTTGCC
>JAKADO010000154.1 GCA_021820485.1 Bacillota bacterium | reverse complement strand
CGGTGGAGCGATGGTGTCCGTCGCCTCTGGGGGATGCCGACGGTGCGGTCGCTGGCCCTGCAGGCGATGGCCGGGAATTTTGGCTGGGCCTTGGTGATGAGCGGGTTTCTGTTTTACCTGTTACAGACCCTCCGGGTGACCGGCGCGGAGGTCTCGGCGGTTTATTTCCTCATTGCGTTCGGTAGCGTGGGCGGCACGATCGTCGTGTCGCCGTTGCTGGGGCGGTTTCGCCGCGGCCAATTGTATCCGCTGTTTCTCACCGGGGGTGTCCTGGGGCTCCTGCTGCTGCAATGGCACAATCCGTGGATGGCAGGGATCGGGGAAGGCATGGTCGGATTGTGTGACACCGCATGGGTCATCCTCAGTACCGGAGTGCGGCTGGAGCAGATTCCCAAGCAGGACCGCCCCCTGATTTTGACCACGTCTCGTCTGCTGTCGAATACCCTCGTCCCCGCCGGCGGTCTTGTCGTCGCCCTGTGGGGCATGCAGTGGGGATTTTCGGTCCTATTTGCCGGAGCGGCCCTTGTCAAAGCGGTGGAGGTCGGCATCGCGATGACCACGGCAGTCGGCCGTGTCGATTCCGAGGCGTGTTGTGCCCGGGCTGCTATGCGGGTCGCAGGGGTGAGCCGTGACGGTTTATAGGACGTCGTGATGGTGTCCAAGGCAGGCCGTTCTCTGGCATGGTTAGCTCTGCGAGGGTTGGCCGACGCGATGTATGGTGTTGAGCAAGACGCACCAGAACTTTGCGGGTGTACCGCCGCAGATGGCGCGGGAGTCCGGGCTTGTGAGCCACAGTGCCTTCAATGAAACTTGAGGGACTGCCACCGCCCCCGCCTGTAATTTACTTCCCGCAGCGAATGATGGACTCTCGGGGGCGAATGTCCCGCAAGGGTTCGGCTGAATTATGGCTATTGTGGCTCGCGAACCAAGCGCTGCCAATGCTCACCATTTCACGTAAGATATTATAAGAGCCCGTTGGAAGTCTCCAGAGGAGGTCGCGAGTCCCTTCCGGCCAACGTTGTCAAGAAGCCTTAGCGGAAGAAACGGGGGCAAGAGCGGCCGTAAGACAGCGAATGAGGTGGTATCGGGGGATCCGCATCAAGCGCCCACACGTCGGTATTTGGTATCCTCACGGTATCAAGGGCTGTTGAGTTGGACGGAGGGATCGCATGACAAATGACCCGTGGATGGATCGCGCGCGCCGCCAACTGTGGGCGGAGGGTATCGACTGGCGCGCGCTAGTGTCGTCCGGTGAGGCGGCTGGCGTAGCCCCTGTTGAGGAATGGCTTCAATGCCGGGACACCCTCCCACGGCGTGAGCCGTTTCACTACCCTGGTCCCGAACAGGTGCGCATCGCTGCTCCGCTAATGGCTCTGTTTGTTGACGTCGCCTCCTTATTTCCCTGGGCGGAACGTCTCTGCGGCGGGGCTCTCCAGGGAATTGGCGCGGCGCAGGTGGAGGACGGACAACTGGACCGCGTGGCCCATTGGCGCCTCAATCTCGCCCTTGACCGGGGATTCCCGACACCCGAACGCGTGGTGCAACACTGGGCTGACCATCCCGATCAGGTGCAGGATACCCCCGCCGAGCAGCAGATTCTCGCCTGGTATCGAAACCACGAGTCGTGGTTGGGACGGTGGCATCCGGACCGTGAAGGGTCCGGAGCCATGCGCCGCGCACCGATTTGGGGCGCCATTTACCGGGTGCCGCAGCAGGCGGCGATGGCCGCCGCGGGCGATGCCCGGACTGCCTACGGTGGTTGGGGTATTTGGGCGGCGGCCGTGGTGGCCTATGCGGTGAGTGGTTTGCCGCAGGACTGGGCGCCGCAGGACGCGCCTCGACGTCTCCTCGACGCGATGACCCACATCGATCCCCAGTGGCCGGGGATCGCCAACCTGCACACGCTGGTGCAGACGAGCTATCCGGAGAGGTCATGGGACGCATGGTGTCAGGTGATTAACACGGCATTCGCAGGATATCCCAGCGATCACAGTCTCCCCAACTTATTGCTCATTTTGGGCGTGCTGCACTGGCATCCTGCGTCCGGTCCTAGGGACTTGGGAACCATCTTGGAAGCCGCGGGGTGGGACGTGCCTGGCAATCGGCTCGTGGCGGGGGCGTTCAGGGGGCGCGTTCCCCGACCTGACATCGAACCGGATAGTTTGAATGGCCTCGTGCACGTCGTGGTCGCGGCGCATGGGCATCCGCCCCACGTCTAAGATATCGGTCTTCGATATAGGTGACCCCAGGGACTTCTTACGGCGCATAAGGGGGCGATAATGCATCAAGCGTCTGAGCACCATCGATTAGGCGGGATCGGATGGGCCTGGAGTAGATTAGGCCAAGGGTGCCCGAAATCGGGATTGGACTCGTGGCCAATCCCTGGTAGGTCGATGTCCGAGACGCCGCAAGATGAGGCTGTGGTCCAGTCCGAAGACCTTGGGGCATCGCACCACTGACGGGAACAACAGCCCGGCTTCCTTCCAGGCTAATAATTCGACATCCCAGAGGTCACGCGGGGCATGCGATGTAATCATGCAGGCGATGTAGAGTCCCGTGTCTACCGAAACCTGGTCGTTCGACAGGAGGACCACGGGCCGCTTTTTCTCACCCCGTTGGTCCGCATAGGGAAACGGTGTCAGCACCACATCGCCGGCTCTATAAATTGTTGTAGGCGTCGTCACGGGGGTTATCCCATTCCGCTTGCATGTAGCGTACCATGGTGCGGTACCAGCCCTCTTCGTCCAGACGTTCCAAGAACTCGCGTTTATCAGAATCCGGCAACTGGCGGAACGCCTCTAACAGACGCTCGATGGGTTCGCTCATCGGAAGAGCCCTCCTATCCGCAAATCATTAATGGCCCTATTTTACCATGGCCGGCCAAGTAGGGTATATGAGTGCTTCGCCAGCTCAGTCCGCGAGACGGGGGTTGCCGGATGGTTTATGGGGCGAATCATCTTGATTCGGGGGCATAAGTACATCAAGCGGCATTCCTCCCGTTGAGATCTGGTCGGTAGCCAAATCGGATTGCACCTTGTCATCGGGCGCTACATAATGGATCGCAAAGAGGAAAGGCGGTGGCTCACGGTGAACAGGCGCGGGGCACTATTCGTAGCGGGACTGGTGTCGGTTGCATCGCTGCTGGCGGCCTACGTGACTATTCGCTATTACGGGCATGCGGTATTTCTCTGGCGTCGTGGAAGTGTTGCCGTCGGTTGGGGACCGTTTCAGGTTTTTGCTGCCCGTGCTTCGATTGCGCCTCATGGCTCCTCCTCCGTATCCACGCAAGTTGGATTCGGCATCGTTTTGGATCCTGCCGCCCTCGGGTTTGCTGCCTATTACCTACTACGCCGCCATGGCGTATGGGGACGTCGTCAAACTCCCGCGTGAGATTGGCCTCGTTCCAAATACGTGGCGGGCGCAATCATGCGCTCTTTGGGGGCGAGTCTGCATTAGGCGTGATCGGGCCATGGGTATGATCGAAGAGGAGAAAGGTCGTTGCCCCAGAATACTTGATAATCATGAAAGTCAAAGACGTCGTGTGATGAGTAAGTTGGGG
>JAKADO010000153.1 GCA_021820485.1 Bacillota bacterium | reverse complement strand
TTTTGTCGAGACTCCCTGCAGCGTTCTTCCCTAAATTCGGGAAGAATCAAATATGCCAATCACCGTTGACCGTTTTTAAAAGGGCGTCAACTCGCTCTCTGGTTGCAGAATCAATCTCCATAGTCGTAGTATCAAGCTCAATGGCCACGTGTATTGCAGGAGACCATGCTTGAAGGTCCTGAACCAGCTTCCCAATTACCTCCGCGAAATTCTGAAGCTCCGCTGGCTTAAGTTGCCGTTCGCTTCGAATCTTTTTATTCCCCATCGTCGGTTGGGCAGTCGGTGCGGGTACACTCGCAATGGTTTGGGGAATCCGAATACGCACGCTACCAGCTTCGCTTAATGCACAAGGCCATGGGGCAGCCGCAGTTTCAAGGGTAATCAAGCCGGCATTCCGTGCTTCGGTGATGGCTTGGCGCACTATAGACCATGGCAACGGCTGACTTCGACGGTTCGACAAGGCAATGGATATGGCAAGTGCCGTCGTACTACTGTCTTCCCATGCCTCCGGAATGTTGTCGGCGAGCACATCAAATACTCCGATGGGCTCTGGCGGGGTATTCAGCTGCGCCATGGGCGTAATCACCCCATCCGGGACCGACTCCCCCCACAGACTGACCGGCCCATTCACCACCCACACCACACCCTGGGCCACGGCCATCTTCACCGTATCGATCACGACCTTCTCCGCAACGTGGGGCACTGCCACCGGCTCGGCGTAACCATTCCGCGTTACTTCCGCAATCGTAGTCCCACTGAAATACTGGTTGACGTCGGCCACGGTCACCCCCCCATCGTTCGACCATAGTCCGGGCAATCGGCCAGGTGCCAACAGATCCGCGTGTAAATGCTCCAATTCAGCGGCTTCCGGCAATACGAGCTCCATGCTAGATTCTGACAGATCCTCGTCTCGAATCGTCTCTCGCCACCAGGTGCGAAATGATCGGTCCGGGCGCCATGACCTTAGCACGAAGAGGCCTTCCTGCATCCCTTGCTTGACGGTATCCCAAATCCCTTGGGTCTTCAGCATCTTCGGTAAGGCGGGGACGTCCGCAAACGCGCCGACGAGGTCTTTGAGGCGCCGGGCGGTATCGCCTGGTTTCCAAAGATCATAAGGGCCTTCAGGCAAAATCGCCTCGGCACTAATCGCCGTATCCTGAATACGCGAACGCTCATCGTTTTTGATCTGCTCAAACAGGGGCCGCGTCACATCCACCGTCATCTTGAAGGCTAGCGGAACTCCGTCTTTGCCTAGTGACACCACGATGCTATACGACTGCTGCACCAAGCGCGGAATGGCGTCGCGGGCATCCGTCTGGTATTGCTTTAACAGCCGCTCTCGAATCGGATCAAGATCCTGATTCTTCAATTGGCTCTCCACTTCATCCCACGCCATCGCGACTTCGATGTGTTCTCGCACAGCTGCCAACCCTGTTCTCTCCAATGTAGCCAAAACCACCGCATTGCGGTATATGCGTGGGCGATCCGGGGTTGTCGTCTCCTCCAGAAATCGTTGGGCCAAGGTGCTCGGGTTCCCAGACGATGAGGCCGCCTCCGGACCCAACACCGCATAATGAAATCTCCCATCATCCTCAATATCCGCGGGATGCTTAGGCAACATGTGGACGGTGGCCCCCGCCCCGGCTGCCCCCGCCGTCAGCGACTTCACTTTCTTAATCTCATCAATAAGGCGGGCATTCACGCCATCCCGGTTCGATGCGACCCGTACCCGCGCATCATTGTGCATCTGTTTCAAGTTTGGCCGTGATCCCAGACGCCAGACGCTCGGGAGGCTCGTACGGTTACTCTGCCCTTCGGTCAACGCGGCTTCGTCCAAGAACCACGACGTATCAGCCCACTGTCTGAGCGCCTTCTCGAGTTCGATTCGGTCTGGCCGAGCTGCCCCAAGCAACACCAACAATTCCCGCGTTGTCGCCCGTTGGCCGATAGGTTGCGAATGCAAAAAGGTCGCGAGGACCGCTTGCTCGAGTTCTCGCGCTCTTAACGCTGGCACTTCCTCTTGGATGCGCTGCGCCTTTACCAGCTCGCCTTGGAGGATCGTCAGCCACTCTTGACGCTTGGCCTCATATTCTTCCGTGGCAGCGACCGTGGCGAGTTCGCGCGCGGCCGCGCTCAACTCCCGCGAGCGCGGTGCATCGAGGAGTACGTTGGTACTAATTAGCGGCTGGGTGTCCCACTGCTCGGCGTCTCGGAGCGCCAAGGCGAAAGTACGCAGAATGCCACGGGTCCGTTGAAACCCTTCCAGTTGCGTCCACTTGGTATAAAACACATCGGTTAAGTCCGGGTGAAACGGATAATGGTTCAGGTAGCGCTCCTCCGCCTGTCCACCCTCCTTACGGGTAGCCTCATCGAGTGCGCTAATGCCTTTTAAGGCCGCGACCACCGGTGCACGGAACCGCTCGCGCTCGCGAATCGATCCTGGCGTGAAAAATTGACGCCGTAATATTTCAGCGACATCGTCTTTACCTACCGGTTGAATACTATGATCCTGTTCGCGCCGAAAAATCTCCGCCAAATCCCGACTCAGTTCTTTCCCGATGACATCGTTCTTGCGCGGGTCACTTGCCAACAGCGAAACCACCAACGCACAGCGAGGGACTTTCGTGACGGCCTGGGTGAGATACTGAAAAAAGTTTTGCATGCGCCCGCGCCAACCCGGGTCATCCGCCACTTTTTCGCGAACGTACATTAACACTTCGTCAAGGAGGATTAATGTAGCGAGGCCCTCATGGGAAGGAATAGCTAAGAGTTCCGTGAGTAAATTTTCCGCCGGTGCCGATTCTCGTTCCTCTGCTCGTCCCTCGGCGTGCAACAACTGAAGACCGGCGTCGCCCGCAATTTGATAGGCTAAAATGCTCCACGGTTGCTTCAGCCATCGCCGCTGCCCTTGGGGGTTGGCTATTTCCATCCCCTTCTCGACGTCGAGTTTATCAAACGGCAAGCACGCGACTCGGGCGGTGGGAAACGGAATGCCCGCATGCTCGCGAAACTCGCGAACGGCCGGCAAATCGGGCAGGACATCGGGTCGATGCACGAGTTGGTACAGAGTAATCAAGGTGTGGGTTTTCCCGCCACCATAGGTCAGCTCTAACTGCCGAATGGCCTTGTCGGTTTTGCCCTCGAGGCGCAACACCACATCTTTCACCAATTCACGCAAATTAAACGTGGGGTAGGTTAGGCTAAAAAACTCGGTAGCGTCCCGATATTGAATCGGGCCGCGGTCAAGCACCACATCATACAAGTCTGCCGCGAAACGTGCCAACGACAAATCGCCAGTTTTTACGTCGTCCCGCACCGTCACCACATCACGCCACGGTGTCCATTCCGCCTTAGCCATTGTTCTCCTCCATTTCGATAAACCGTGATTGTACGCGGTCGGGAGCTAATCCCCGAATCTGCAAATGATTGCTGAGACTTTCCAGAATGGCCCGCTCTTGACTACCGGCCTCCGCCAATTCAATGAGCGCCTGTAACAAGGGCGGGAAAAGAGCATGGCGTCGAAGCCCACGCCTATCTAGATAGGTGTCTACCGGCACGACATCTCCCGCATTCCA
>JAKADO010000008.1 GCA_021820485.1 Bacillota bacterium | reverse complement strand
GGACGTAGACCTCGACCACCTCGGCGACCGGCTGATAGTGGGACTGCCGGGAATGAGACTATACACGGGATACTGCCCCGGCACGAGGGCCCCGGGAGAGCTGGGCTTGCCGTACCGAAAGATGTATTCCTTCACCGGCACGTCGGGCGGGTCAGTCCAGTCCACTTCATAATCGCTCGCAATGATGAAGTAGCGTTCGTAGCGGTACCAAATGGTCTCGACGGGGCGTTTCAGGGGGTTGGAATAATTGAGTGCTCCGTGAACTGGGCACCGACACGATGGATGGGACCTGTCATCGGCAAAATGGTCATCTCCTTCTGTCGACATGTGCGGAGGGATTTGTGCATCGTGTTGCTTGGGAAGCACCCGCTATGGACGTGGATATGCCGGCGCGCCCCAGAGGGTTTCAGATTGTGGACCAATTTCCGGGCGTTGCCATTCGGCCAAGCGCAACGCGGCATGGACAAATTCAGAGGATTTTGCCAACATGGAAGCAAGCGGCACCGTCCCGGTGCCAAGAGGAGGGTACCTAGGTGAGTGATTTGACACTTCGGGCTCTGCAACGCCACATCCGCCAAAACGACTACCAACCCGAAGCGCTGCTGCGCTATCTGCAGAAGTTGATGGAGGAAGTCGGCGAGCTGGCTCGAGCCATGCAGGAGGGCACCCTTTACCGGGATTCCGGGGACATCAAAGGCACCATTGATGAGGAGCTCTATGATGTCCTGTATTACGTCGCGGCCATTGCCAACCTTTACGACATCGACTTGGAATCTGCCGTGCGATTGAAGGAAACGGTCAATGCCCGCAAATACGGGCGACCGTTGCATGAGTTCTAGGCGTCCTGTTGGGTTTCAAGGGGATTAGGGCGTTTCATCCGGAAAATGCAGGGGGGCCAGCACCAGTGCCCAGCGCCGAAAGGCGACCAGGTAGCGGAGCATCAATTGCCCGCAGTTGGGCACAAACAGCGTGCGGGCAGCGGGGCCGGACGCTTTGGTTACCACCAGCACTACGCCCTTGAGACAATCCGCATGCGTGGCAGCCACGGTCAGACCGGGTTCGTGATGAGTGACAAATTCCTCGAGCGTTTTGAGCACGCGACGCCCGACCGTCCCGATGGACTCCCCGCCCGGGGGCGGGTTGGTTTCCGGATCACGCCGCCACGCTTCAAATGCATCACTCTTCGCCTGTTCCAAATCCGCGAGCCGTTGTCCATCCCATTGCCCCAGATTGACCTCGGCCAAGTCCGGCAGGATAACAGGGGTAATCTGTCGCGCGGCCGCCAGCGGCGCGATGGTTTCTTGGGCGCGCAATAAGGGACTGGTGACAATGTGGCGGATGGGGGCGTGCTGCAATTGCTCGGCGAGGTCGTCCGCTTGGCGGTGCCCCGTTGGCGTCAAATGCGGATCCCAGGAATGAGAGGCGAAGCGGCCCACCGCATTGGCTTCGCTTTCGCCATGGCGCACCAGCAGTACGTCATAGATCTGCGCCAATCGAAGATACCCTCCCTGCCGCGTCATTAGCTTCTCTATCTTACCTGTTTTCTCATGGGAATGCGAATCGCTGGTCTTTTGTCCTCGGTAAAAAAAGGATCGCGAGGGGCAGTGGCACTGCCGCAGGGGCCTGCATAGGATGAGAAAGCATCGTTTGTGGTGACTACATCCTGAGCCAAAACGGGTCGACTCAAGACCCTACGGGGGACCCATTTTTTCGGGGCGCACGTAAAAAGGGAGCACTTTCCGCTCTAGCCCGTCAGCTGACCCCGTCGGCTTGGAAAGCGACGTCCCCGCTGGGGACGAAAGAGGGGTGACCTATGGGATATCTAATGCCGGGCGACGATGAGGGAATCGATGCCATGGCAGAGGCGAGCTTGCCGGCCGCACCACGGATTAGAAGGCGCCATCTCTGGGTGCCTTGGCTGGTGGCTCTGATTACCCTCTTCCTCTGGTGGCTTGTGACGGCCTTGAAGCTCTTTCCGCCCGTGGCCCTGCCGTCGCCGGGGGCGGTCGTCCACCAACTGGTGGTGACGGCAACCATCGGATATAGTGGGTCAACCTTGTGGGCCGACATTGGCGCTAGCGTGGGCCGGATCACTGTGGGCTTCGTGGCTGCGGTCATCGTAGGCGTGCCCATTGGCTTCTGGATGGCCTCCAATCGCGTGATCTTTGCCGCCGTGGACCCCCTGCTTCAATTTCTGCGACCCATTCCGCCGTTGGCCTATATCCCGGTGATGGTGATTTGGTTTGGCACCGGCGAGCTCGGCAAGACCGTGCTGATTTTCTTCTGCACCATACCCATCATAATCATCAGTGCCATGTCGGGCGTGAAAAACGTCCAGGAAACCCGCCTGCGGGTGGCCCAGGTGTTTGGCGCCACACCACTGCAGCAATTTCGCTATGTGGTGCTGCCGTCCGCCTTGCCGGAAATCTTCACGGGCATGCGGGTCGGGATTGGCGTGGCCTGGACCTGCTTGGTGGCCGCAGAAATGATTGCCGCCCAATCGGGGCTGGGATCGATGATTGAAACCGCGGGCGGCGAGCTGCAGATTTCCGTGGTCTTCGTTGGGATCCTATTCATTGGCCTGATTGGATACCTGATGGAATTCATTATTCGCACCATTGAACACCGCATGGTCCCTTGGAAAGGCAAGGCCTAGCGCAAGGAACGCGCCCCGGGATGCGACGGGAGGAGGATGATGCATGAAGACACCCTGGTGGGGAGTTGGCGCCGTTCTGACGGCGTCCTTAGTCCTGGCCGGATGTGGCAGCAGCGCGGGGAAGACCACAGCCAACGCGGGATTCAGCGGGACTGTAACCATTGGTTACGAGAATGCGCCCGACCCGGAATCGGTGGCCATCGCGCAAAAAGATTTTCAGAAGGAACTCAAGGTTCCGGTGCGTATGGAGTACTTTGAGTCCGGTCCCGCCGCCTTGACCGCCTTGGCGTCGGGAAAGCTGGACTTTATGACCACCCTCGGCAATCCGCCGACGGCGGCGGCCATCGCTCGCGGCGTCCCTCTACAGGTAATTTGGGCGATGGAGCGCTACACCACCGGCGAGGGCCTGGTTGTGAAGAAATCGAGCGGCATCCATTCACTAAAGCAGTTGGAGGGCAAAACTGTCGCCTTGGTGAAGGGCTCGACCTCGCCGTTTGAGTTGGAAACGGCCTTAAAGCTGCACCATCTGCCGGTTTCGGGGGTCACCGAGCTTAATATGTCTCCGACGGAAATGGTGGCCGCTTGGAAGACCAATCAAATTCAGGCGGCCTATGTCTGGGTGCCGTTCGTCACCGAAATGCAGCAGGATGGCGGCCAAATGCTGATGTTTGACCAAACGGTTTACCATCAAGCGCCGATTTTCAATTTGGCCGTGGTCAATTCGCACTGGGCCCAGGCCCATCCGACTCTGGTTGAGGACTTTATTCGTGCGGAACAGGACGGGGTCACCTTCTTCCAGCAGCATCCCAGCGCGGCTTACCGCGACATGGGCCAGATCAACGGCATAAGTGCGGCGGCGGCCCATTCTCAGACCGTGGGCTTCAGCTTCACGACGCTCGCGCAGCAGGTGACGGAAAGCCGCTTGGGCTCGGGGGCCGGCGTCGCCTCGTCGCTCGTCACCAAGTCGCTGAGCTCGGCGGCCGAATGGCTCTACCAAAGCGGCCAAATCTCCTCCGTCCCGGCCAACATGTCGCAGTACGTGGATCCCCGCTACGCGGAAGCGGTCCTAAAGGCGGAGCATAAATGATTGAACTCGCCGAGGTGACCAAAGCCTATTACGGAGCCAAGGGACAGGATCCCTTGGTGGCGGTGAATGGCGTCAGCCTCACGATTCAAGACGGTGAGTTTCTGGCCATCGTGGGACCCAGCGGATGCGGCAAGACCACGCTGTTGAACCTGGTGGCCGGCTTTGAGGCTCCGACCCAGGGGCGGGTGGAACTGGACCAGGAGGCCATCACACGGCCTGGCCCGGAACGCGCGGTGGTGTTTCAGCAGCCGTCCTTGCTGCCTTGGATGACGGTGGCGGAAAACATTGCTTTCGGCGTGATGTTAAAGGCGGGTCGGGTAGGGGTAGATCCTCACCAGTTGGCCCACATGGTCCATATGATGGGGTTGGACGGATTCGAATCCCATCGGCCCTACCAGCTCTCGGGCGGCATGCAGCAGCGGGTTGCGATTGCGCGCGCGCTCATGACTGAGCCCCGCATTCTTCTCATGGATGAGCCGTTCGGCGCTCTCGACGCCCAAACCCGAAGCGATATGCAGCGCTTTCTTTTGGAGTTGTGGAAGGTGAATCGTCCCACCGTGTTGTTTGTCACCCACGATGTGGAGGAGGCGGTGCTCCTAGGGGACCGGGTGGTCGTCATGACCGCCCGGCCGGGGCAGATCGCGCTGGACATTGTCATTGATTTGCCGCGTCCCCGGCAATGGGACTTGGTGCTCAGCCACGAGTTCAATCAGTACAAGCGCCGCATTCTGCAGGTCCTCCGTCCGGACCGCAAATCCAGCCGGATTGGCTAATCGCCCAAAAAGCGGTATGTTAGGGACGAGGTGGCTTCGATGGCCCAAGAAGCGGACATTTTTGAACGGATCTTTCAATTGATTCGGGAGTTTGAGCGTCAGTTTCGCGAGCAAGGGGAGACGGACCTCTCCACCACCCAGTTTCAGGCGCTCAGCATTTTGGAAGAGGTGCAGCCGGTCACGGCCATGGCCATGGCCGGCTTGTTGCGCATTGCCGGGCCGACGGCCACACGGGCGCTCGACTCCCTGGAACGGCGGGGACTCATTGCGAAGGAGCGAGACCCGCAGGATCGGCGCATCGTGTGGCTCTCCTTGACGGCTGAGGGCCGTACGGTGCTGAAGCGGGAAACGGTTCGGCAACGGCAATGGATGTCCAAGCTGTTGGTGGGCCTGAGCGCGGAGGAGACCGGCATCCTCCAGGAACTGCTGGAGAAGCTGAACGTCCAGGCGGCCTTATTGCCATGACCGCTGCCCAGTCGATTGGTCTCATTATCAATCCTATGGCGGGTCGGGACATCCGCCGTCTGGTCGCGCATGCCTCCCTGCAGTCGGGTCCTGAGAAGGCGTTGGTCGCCAAGCGCATCATGGCCGGCATCGCGGCCGTGCCGGGAATCGAAATTCTCGTGCCGGAAGATCTCTATGGCTTTTTTGCATGGCTGAAAGACGATGTTCAGCGCGACTTTGCGATCACCTTGGTCCCGCATCCCCTCGGAGACGAGGACTCCACAACGCTATGGGTGAACATGCTGGTGGATGCCGGCGCGCGCGCCCTCATTGTGGTGGGCGGGGACGGCACCCAGCGCAATGTGGCCCAGGCGGCCCCTCAGGTGCCGGTACTGCCTGTCGCGGGCGGAACCAACAATGTGGCCTGCTATTTAGGCGACCAAACGGCGGCGGGCTACGCGGTCGCCCGATATCTGGCCGATGAACTGGACCCAGCCCAGGTCGGCCAGCGCGCCAAGTTGTGCCACATCACTTTGCCCCGGGGGAACGAGGAATTGGCCCTCATCGATGTGGCGCTGACGCGTCAGAATTATACCGGAGCCATGGCCATTTGGGATCCCGACGATGTGATGGCGTTGGTACTCACGGCGGCTGATCCGGTACGGCCCGGACTGTCCAATGTGGCGGGATATCAGCATCCGCTTGGCTTTGGCGATGACCGCGGCCTGTATCTTGCTATGGGGCCAGAGGGTGCGCCCGTGCCTTCTGTGCTGGCTCCAGGGCTCGTGGCCTCCTTCCGGGTGGCCGAGGCGCGTTCCCTGAATCTCGATGAGCCGATTTGCCTGACAGCCCCGGAACGCGGCGGCAGTCTGGCCCTGGATGGGGAGCGCACGGTGGTGTTGCGGCCCGGCGATGCGGTGACGGTGCGCATTCGCCGCGACGGCCCCTTGGTGTTGGATCCCTCGCGAATTCTAACGGCGAACTTCGTCTGAAAGGCATATTTTGCCCCCCTTGTCCTATGTATAGACCAGGGGGGATTTCGCATGGGAGAGGGATTCCGAACGCCGGCGATTTCGCCGGAACTGGCGCAGGCGGTGACCCAGTTGGGGCATGTGCGGCGCCAACTGAAGGATTTGGAGACGGAAGAGGCGCTCTTGCGGGAGCAAATCCTGGCGGTCGTGGAACATTGGCCGAAGGAGGCGTTTCCGCTTCGGGTCGGTGCGTTTGAGGTGCGGCTTGGCGAACGCAAGGGGCGCATTGACGTCGCCGCCTGCTATCAAGTGCTGGAAGAGGAACGGTTGCTGGCGGAAATGCCGGTGGAGCCCGTGATTCTGGATGTGAGTCAAGTCGACCAGCTCCGGCGGGCACTGGTTCGCTTGGACATGCCTGATGCCACGCGCGAGCAACTCATCCGCAGCTATAAGGCGGCGGTCGACTGGCAACCCATCTTGTCTCATGAGGTGCTGGCCAAGCTGCATCAGGAGGCGCAGCTGAGCCCCGAGGAATATCGTGCTTGCTTCAAGGATGGGAAACCCACGGTCACCATGCTGACGGTACGCTGATGGGGAACTGGCCGCGGTTCTGCGCGATGAGGCGCCGGTATGTGTCGGCGCTGGGGCGGATGGTGCGCTCCAGCGTGTCGTAGTTGACGCCGATGAGGCCGAAGCGCGGCCGGAATCCTTCGGCCCATTCGAAGTTGTCGAGGGCGGACCAATAGAAGTAGCCGCGCACGTCGATGCCCTCCCGTTGCGCAGCCGCTGCGGCCCGCACATGCTCTTGGATGTAGGCGGAGCGCACGGCGTCGTCGCTGGTGGCGATGCCGTTTTCGGTGATGAGGATGGGCCGCCGATATTGGCCTGCTTCACGCAGCAGGTTTAAGAGGCCCTCGGGATAGATTTCCCAGCCGAGGTCTGTCAACGGCGTACCCGGCCGGCTTTGCACCGGATGCAGTCCGCCCGCGAGCCGCCCATATTGCCGGGTGTAATAATTGATGCCGATGAAGTCTTGACGCTCGCCAACCATCTTGATGAAGCGATTGTTCATGAGATATCGCTGAGCTTCCGTCATGAGTCCATCCAAGGGTGAGCGAGTCCAGGGCTCAAAGGCAATAAGATGATGGGCCAGACCCACCCAAGCATCCGGCTTCTTCCGCTTGATCGCGTCATATGCAACGTTATGGACTTCCGCCAAACGGCGAATAAGGCGGAAGGCGCGTCGAAAGCCATGCCCTCCGGGAGGCCAAATGGCGATCAGATAGCCCATCACCACCAGCACCAAGGGCTCGTTGATGGTGACATAGAGATCAACCAAATCCCCGACCGCATCCATGACAATCTCGGTATAATGGCGAAACCATTCAACGGCCTTGGGATTGAGAAAGCCGCCTTGCTTGGAGACCCAGAGCGGCAGCGTAAAATGGTGAAGCGTCATCAGCGGGAGGAGGCCCAACTGGTGCATGCGCTCAATCATGGCGCGATATTGACGCAATGCGCCTTCGTCGATGCGCCCCGGCTCCGGTTCGATGCGGCTCCATTCCAGGGAAAAGCGATAGCTGTTGAGGCCCAGGCGTTGGAATAGGGCCAAATCCTCGGCCCACAGCCGCCAGTGGTCGGTGGCGCGCCCTGACTGGTCTGCGCTATGGCCGGCGCGTTCCCACTCGGTCCAGTCGTTGGTGAGATGTCCCTCAATTTGGTGGCTGGATGTGGCCGCCCCCCAGAGAAACGGCGGAAACTGGCTCGGCCAGGGACGCATCAGACCCTCCCGGTCCGCACGCGGATAGCTTTGGGGATAATGCTGAGCGTTACCGGCAAATGCCCGACAATTTCCCCGTCTGCGTGCACCAAGAGGTTGGATGGGCCTTCGACGGTGAGCTGTTCCGCCTGAAAGGACCGGACGGCGGGATGCTGCACGTGGGTGCCGCGAAACACGCGCGCCAGCAAGGGCAGAATGTTCATGCGCGGCAAGTCCTGGACCCATACCACATGGAAGAGCCCATCATCGGCCACGGCATCCGGACAAATTTTCATGCCGCCCGCATAATAGGCGCTGTTGCCGGCGGCGAGCATAAATGTGCGCTCGGAGCGAAAGGCCCCATCCACCTTGACCGTCATGGTTTCCGCGTTGTAGCGAATCATGTGGCGCAGCACCCCTTTGATGAAAATCCAGGTGCCGTTGCCGCTTTTGTCATGTTGGTTGACCCAGCCAGCGACCTCCGCGTCAAATCCTACTCCCGATACGGTCAAAAAGTACTCATCATTGACTTTACCAATGTCGATTGGCCGTTCGGCGCCGAACAAGGCGACATGAAGCATATCCTGGGGCGCCTTGGGATAGTTGAGCATGCGCACAAAGTCGTTGCCGGTGCCCGCTGGGAGCACGGCAAAAATGGCTTTGCCGGCCGGCATCAAGCCATTGATCACTTCGTGATGAGTCCCATCGCCTCCCAGCGAGACGACGGTCATGTCCTCCCGATCGGCGACCTCCCGCGCAAGTTCGGTGGCATGTCCCGGCCGTTCGGTGCGCATCACTTCGACAGTGTCTTTGGGGAGATATGGTTCAATGGCATCAAATAACTTTTGGGCCTTGCCGTTGCCGGCGATGGGGTTCAGGATAATGCGAGCCGCCATAGGTCCTCCCAATCACGAATTATTGATGCAGCAGCGAACGCACCGTGGCAATCTCGTCCGCATACTGGCTTTCTTTGTCGACCGGCGTTTCGAGATAGAAAGGGATGTGCTCCAACCGCGGGTCGTTGACAATCCGTGCGATGCCGTCCAGTCCCAAAGCCCCTTGGCCAATCATCTCATGCCGATCCTTGCGGGCGTTGAACTCCACCTTGCTGTCATTTAAGTGGATGGCATGGAGCCGGTTCATGAAGTCGGGACGATTAAACCCTTCAAACGCTTCCGGCGCCTCACGGGTGATCATGCCCGCTGCAAAGGCATGCTGGGTGTCCAGGCAAATGCCCACCTGGTCCAGGGAAAAGGGCTCGACGATGGCCAACAGTTCGGCCAGCGTGGTGCCAATCTCGGATCCTTGTCCGGCCGTATTTTCGATCAGGATGCGGACACCTTCGGTGGCGTTTCGCTCAAGAACCGCCCTGAGGGCTTCCTGCATGCGCTCGATACCCCATTCGCGTCCTTGGTCTTTCGGCTTGCCGCAATGCACCACCACGCCATAGGTGCCCCGAGCCTCGGCGATGACTAAGTCTTGAACCAGCGCTTCGATGGAAGCCGCGTAAAGACTGTCGTCGGGAGTGGCTAAGTTGATGAGGTAGGGGGTATGGCCGACAGCCACCAGGTCCAGTTCCTGCATCAGGGCACGGCCGCGTTCCGCGTCCACCCGATCGAGCGGCTTGGCATTGCGGAACCCGCGCGGATTTTTGGTGAAATATTGAAAGGCGTTCGCGCCCAAGGTCGGCGCGACCTTGGCAGCGGCGGAAAATCCTTTGGCAATGCTTAGGTGGCATCCGATGCGCATCCATCCAGCTCCTTCAACCTGTCTTATGGGATCAACGGCGGGTGCTTCTCTTGACTCTTTTAGTATCATGCGCCCTGGCTTGCCTCGCGTCAACAATTCACGCGGTTCCCTGTCTCGGGGGCGCGGATTGAGCGTCGAATCGCAAGCCTCGCGCGAATTCCGGCAGGAATTCGCTTCCTAAACCGAGAATTGCAGGGATGGAGGGTCAGCGGACAAGCGGCGGACCCATTTTGGGATTCGGAGGCGACATATGAAAGCACAATACTGGACCTACCAGCAGATGTGGGAGGCGCTTCGGGCTCTCGAGGCCCGGTACCCGCATTTGATGGAGGTGCAGGTCATCGGCCAAAGCCGGGAAGGACGGGACATGGCCGGGGTGACCCTCACCAACCGGGATTCGGGAGCCCCGGAAGGCAAGTCGGCGCTCTTCGTGGATGCCAACATTCACGCCGGCGAGGTGGCTGGGAATGCGGTGGCCATGTACTGGATTGGCTGGTGCCTCGAGAATTACGGCACCAATCCAGAGGCCACCGAGCTCTTGGATCGGCACACGGTCTATATTGTCCCGCGCATTTCAGTCGATGGCGCCGAATTATACCTGACTACCCCCTATCGGGTGCGCTCCAGCCCGCACACCTACCCCTATTCGGTTCCACCGGAAGGCTTCATCGAAGAGGACGTCAACCAGGACGGCCGGATTCTGACCATGCGCGTTCCGGCCGAAGATGGCGGCTTTGCGCTCGACGAGCTGAACCCTCAGGTGATGCGGCCCCGTCAACCGGGCGAGATGGGCGGCACCTATTACCATGTCTTTCCGGAAGGGCGCATCGATCGCACCTCGCACACCGGATCGTTGCCTACCTGGGCCAAAACCCGGCGCGCGCGGCGTCAGGCCATGGACTTCAACCGCAATTTCCCCATTCGCTGGGCCGGGGAGCAGGGCCAACCGGGCGCAGGACCGTTTCCGCTATCGGAGCCAGAGCTTCGCAACTTAGCGGCCTTCATTCATTCGCATCGCAACATTGCGGCCTATGTCGCCCTGCACACCTCGGGTGGTGTCATTCTCCGGCAGCCGTCGACGGGAGAGGACGCGACGCTCTCGGAAACGGATCGCCTGCTCTTTACACGCGTGGCCGACATGGGGGCAAAGGTCAGCGGATACTTTGCCGATTCCAACTACCACATCTTTGCCTCAGGACATGAAAAAGTGCTGATGCCAGGGGCCGCGGACGACTGGATGTACGATCATTTCGGGGTGCTCAGCTTCACTGTGGAGATTTGGAACCTGCCCAAGCGGGCCGGAGCCCGAGGCTATGCCGAATATGGCGTACGGCGCCTGATGGAATTGAAGCCGGAACAGGAAACGGAAGATGACCGAAAAATCTATGACTGGGTGTCCCGCGAAGTGCCTGAGGAGGGGGTGTTCCCATGGACGCCGTTCGAACACCCTGATTTTGGGCCGGTCGAGATTGGCGGACTGAATCCCAAGTTTGTGGTGCAGAATCCTCCGCCCCATCTTCTGGAAGAAGAATGTGCCCATGTCAGCGGGTTTCTGACGCGACTCGGCCTTTGCACGCCAAAGCTCACCATCGCCGAGGTGATGGTTTCGGAGGAAGCGCCAGGCGTCTATCGGATTGCGGCTGAGGTGGCCAACGCCGGATATCTTCCCACGTCAAGCACCGCCAAGGGTCGCGACTTGTTGCTGGAAGGGCTCAAAGCGACCGTGACGGGAGCGCCGCTGGTCTCGGGATCCTCACCAGTGGAGCTGCCCCATTTGGATGGCTATGCCGCCGCAGATGGATGGGCGCCGCCACATGGGCAGCGAGCCCATGCCGAATGGGTGGTTCGTGCGAACGCAGGCACGACGATTGAAATTGCCTTCGAGGGGCCGCGCGCCGGCCGGGTCACAGAGGTTGTGGCATTGGGGAAGGAGTAATTTTGTGTACGGATATGACTTAAAGCTGCTCATCCCGGCGGCCATGAATCGCATCTATTTAAACTCTGGCACGCTCGGGCCGACCCCCAGCACCGCTTTGGCGGCGGCCGCCGCGAGCGAGCTCGAGTGGGTGGAATCCGGGCCCGGACAGCATAGCCATTATGTGAACGCCAAGGCGGGCGTTCGGCAATTCGCCGCTCGCGTGGAACAGCGCATGCCGGGCGGCGTTGTCAGCATCACCGAAAACAACAGTGAATCCTTGCTGCGGGTGTTCTGGGGAATCGCTTTTGAGCCCGGCGATGAGATTATTACCACCGATCACGAACACGGGGCAGTGCTCTTGGGACTCTCGTCGCTGATGCGGCGATTTGATCTCAAGGTGCACGTGGTCTCGCTGGACCGGGCCGAGGGGCTCGTGGAGCAGGTCAAGGAGCGGCTCAACGCTCGCACGCGGCTGGTCGTGATGAGTCACGTCTCGTGCTACACCGGTTGGGAATTGCCTGTCGCCCAGGTGGCCTCCTTGGTGCGGACGCAACCGCGGTGCCGGCTTCTGGTGGATGGCGCGCAGGCTCTCGGCAATCTTTTGGTCGACCCCGAACACCTGGGGGCTGACTATTATGTGTTCTGCGGACACAAATGGATGATGGCGCCGGCGGGATGGGCGGGACTTTGGGTGAGGGCGGACCGCCGCGACGAACTTGCGACCCGGTGGCCCTTGGAGACCTTCCAAGCCGCTCCGCGCGATCTGGAGCTCGGCCCGTTTGCCGAATTCAGCGCGCAGGGGGATGACCTGGAATATGGCACGCGCCCCTGGCCGCGCATTGCGGCTTGGTCCATCACCTGGGATTACTTTGAGGAAGAAGGCTTCGCACATCAGGCGGCCTATCAGATCAACTTGGCGGAAGAGGCACGGAGCCGCATCAACCATGTGCAGGGTCTTTCGGTGCAGGACCCGCCTAGTGACGAGTATCAGCGCACAGCGCTCATGGCGGTGACCTCCAAGTCGCTCGGCTCCGGCCTCTTCGATTGGCTTTTGGAGCGTGGTGTTGTCACCAAGCCGCAGCCATCCCGCAATGGGATTCGCGTGTCGTGGGCCATTTTCAACACCGAGGACGACATCGATGGGTTGATCGACGCGGCCGGCGTCTAAGACCGGGGAGGGAGAGGCGTGGACGCACGGACAGAAAGCCGTCTTTATTGGCAGGCACGATCGCTGGCCGCGGCAGGGCCTGGGATTTTGGTGCGCACCCGCGGCACGACCGCCGATCCGCTGTGGTGTTTCCGCACCCTTGACCAAATGGCGCGTGAGACGGCCGCTTGGCATTCCCTCTTTGCCAACCGCGACTGGGTGCCTGGCCAGCGTGTGGTGGTGGCGCTCGCCAATAGGGATTTGGCCGCCGCGATTCAGAGGGCGGCGACGGAATACGGACTGGTGGGGGTGGCGGTCCCAGAGATGGACGCGCTGGAGGTCCAGGCCCTTCTCGCCGCACCGTATCTGGTGACGTCTCCCTTGACCGCCTACCGCTTGTTCCTGCGCAGTACGCTAAGCGATGTGCGGGAGTTGTGGCTCACCGGCGACGTCACCGGGCAGGGAGCGCTTCAGAAAAGGCTCTCGGAATTCCTGCCGGACCTCGCGGTACGGGACGTTTACGCCCTGACGGAGCATCCCGGGCCCTTGGCGGTCTCCTGTGCCGCCGGGCGGTGGCATTGGCTCGACCCGGCGTCTATCCTGCGCGACGGGCATGAAGTGGTTCCGGGACAAGAGGGCACGGCAGTGTTACCGCTGGGTCCATACGATACCGGTGACGTGGTGACAAAGCTTCCGTCCGATTGTACCTGTGGTCAGCCCGGGGAGATGGTGACGTCGCCGGTTTGGGGCCGCGAGTCCGAGATTCGGTGGACGCGTGGGGGATGGTTGGCTCCGAGTCATCTTGCTCAAGCATGGTATCGCACCGAAGGATTGTCCGATCGCCTCCGCGCGACCCTGCGTCGGGATCCCGAGCGGGGCGCCGACGTGCTTGAGGTCGAGTGCACGATTCTCGAGGGATATGATGCTGCCCGCACGCTGGCACGGTTTCAGGAACTGTTGGAACGGGCCGCCGGCACCATGGTGGAAATCGCGGTGCGGGAAGCGCGCGCGCTATGGCCTCCGATGACCTGCCAGATTGCCGACCAACGCGCCGATGGTTCGCATCCAAAAGGATGGATTGATTAGGGCTCCGGACCATTGTTGGAGTCCAAAAACGCTTCAGTGGCACGGATGCGATCCGCGATCAGCCACCCAAAATCAGCGTCCAAATCTGCGGGGTTGACGACGGTGCCCGGAAAACGATCCCATGGACCATCGAACGGGGTTTGCCAACGGCTTTGGATCCACTCCCGCCATTCGGGGTCCTGCCAGAAGCGTTGAATGTTTTCGAAGCTGAGCGCGGCCTTAGCCGTCAAGAGCGCACGAGCCGAGGCCGCAAACAACTCCAGCACGGCGGGCGTGGCGCGCTCGGGGTACAGCAGCTCGATTAAATCTTTGACAGCCTGCACGCCCGAGTCCACGCTGGGCGCTTTTGGTCCAAATCCCATGTCTGGCCTCCCTTGCTATATTGTACGCCATCCGTGACGCGATTTCGCCCAGGGATAGGCTCCTCCGGTAATGCCCAGCTCATACGCTAGGTTGTAGGGGGTGAGGCGGGTGAACCGAGCTCAGAGCATTTACTGGCCCGCACTCGACCATATGGGGCAAAAGACGGTGCATTGGATGCTGGCCCGGCACGATGCCGAGGGCGTCCTGGCCTGGTACCGCGATCACGGCTATCCTGTGGCTTCGCTTGCGGATGTCGGTGCGCTGCCTTCAGCGCTGGTGGAAGAGCGTGTCAGCCGCCTGCGCGAGCACTGGCGGCGCTGGCTTTTCGGCGAGAGTGCGGCGGCGCTTTTTATGGGTCCTGCGGGCCTTTTGGCGGGTGCTCCGATGCTGTCCATGGTTTTAATGGGATGGGCCATTGAGATGGGATGGGCCTATGGCCACGATATGGAGGACCCGATGCGGATTGATGCGCTACGGAAAACCATTCATGAACGGCTTATGCGCGCCTTGGGCTTTCCCATTGGATTGAAGCAGCCATTGTCGCGCTGGAGCCGCGTGATGGGCACGGTGCTGTTTTGGGGATTTGGACCGGAACTCGCCGCGTCTGACGCGGTGATGGCGGAAATTCGGCGGGACTTCCGCGCCGAATGGGAACGCAGGCGAGCTGCAGCGCCGCCATTCACCACCTCATGAAGGGCATTCGCTGAGGAATGCATGCCATTCACGGCAGAGTGAGGCCGGAGTAATCCCACTTTTCGTACAATGGCAGCAAATAAATCCTTGGAGGTGCTCCCATGGACGAAGAGCGTCGGGAAGAGGAAGAGATCCGGCAGGACGAATGGTTTGACGTCATGCGGGAGTGGTTTGAGGACAAATAGGATTCGGGCCAGCGGGGGCAACCCCGCTTTTTTATTTGGGCTAAAGCAATTTGGCCAGCAAAAGTTCGTCGTGAATGGGTATGCCGTTTTCGGCCACTAAGGGAATGCTGGGCTTCTCCTGGCGGGCACGATCCACCGCACCGGGAAAGAGTGCCTCGATCCGATAGCCGCGCTTTTGATAGAAGGCCAACGCACGGAGGTTGTCATTGCTGGTGATGAGATGCATGCGGCGGACTCCGGCTTTCCGGGCTTCCCGTTCGGCCGCTTCCAACAAGGCGCTTCCAATGCCGCGGTCTTCGATGACAGCATTCAGGCTCACCAACTCCGCCTCTTGGTTATCGATAGCCCACGTGACAGCCCCAACCAAGGCTTCGCGCTCTTTTGCCACCAGCGCCTCGAGTGACGCGAGATGATACACCTGTCCTTGGGAAATCATGGTGTCGCCGCCCCATTCGGTGACCCAGAGATCACGCAGCCAAACACGATCCTCCGGCGTCTTCGGCACCCCAACGTTCATCCGCCAAACCCTCCCTTCATGAGGCATTGTACTGGTTTTCCCACCCGACATCATCCCCACGCCATTATTTGGGGATTTTCGGATGTTCCGATACCCATTATGGCGAGCGTTTGGGATAAACACAGAGAATGGAGAAACTTTTCTTCCGGGAAGGGACGTGCTAGCATGAAAGGAACACTGGCAAAGAATGGATGGTATGATGCGGATTGGGTTGATTGCTCACGATACCAAGAAGGCGCTCATCGTCGAATTCGTAGACCGCCACCGGGACCTCTTCCAGCGGCATCAACTCCTCGCGACTGGACACACCGGACAGCAGATCGCGGATAGGACGGGGTTGGCCATCGAATGTTTGCTGTCTGGACCGTTGGGAGGCGACCAACAGATGGGAAGCCGAATCGCTGAGGGCACGATTGACATGCTGTTTTTCTTTCGGGATCCCCTCTTCGCCCATCCCCACGAACCCGACGTCAGTGCTCTTTTGCGCTTGTCGGATGTGCAGGGGATTCCTGTTGCCACCAATCCGGCGACAGCTGAGGCTTTAGTACATTTGCTCTAACCAAGGGGGATATGCGGTGCAGCCGTTGGACAATGTGGTGGTGTTGGATCTGACCCGAATTCTGACGGGACCTTTCTGCACGATGATGTTGGCGGATTTCGGGGCGGATGTCATCAAGATTGAGCCTCCGCAGGGGGATGATACCCGACGCTGGGGCCCTCCGTTCATTCATGGCGAGAGCGCCTATTATCTAAGCGTCAACCGCAACAAGCGGTCGATTGTGTTGGACTTCCGTGAGGAGGACGATCGCGCGCGCTTTCTCCAGATGGTGTCCCAGGCGGATGTGGTGGTGGAAAACTACCGGCCGGGGACGATGGCTCGGTGGGGATTTGACTACCAGAGCCTCAAGGCGCTGAATCCCGGCATCATTATGGCCTCCATCTCCGGATTTGGGGCTACCGGACCGGGGCGGGGCCGTCCTGGCTACGATGTCGTCGCCCAGGCGATGAGCGGACTCATGGCTGTGACAGGCGATGGTTCGGGTCCCATGAAGGCGGGCTTTTCCGTGGGGGACATCGGGGCTGGCATGTGGGCGGCCTACGGCATCATGATGGCCCTGTGGGCTCGGGAACGCACTGGGGAAGGGCAATGGATTGACACATCCCTCTATGAGGCGTTGATTTCTTGGCAAACATACTTGGCCGGCAATTACTTCGCCACTGGAGAACGGCCCCAACCGCTCGGGTCGGCCCATCCCAACATTGCTCCGTATCAGGCGATGCGTGCGTCCGACGGATATCTGGTGGTCGCCTGCGGCAATGACGCGCTCTGGGAAAAAATGATCGTGGAGTGCGAGATTTCTTTTGGGCATGATCCCAAGTTTCGCACCAACCCGGATCGCGTGCGCCATCGCGAGGAGCTGATTGGCCGACTGGAGAGCGAAGTTTTTGAACGGCGAACGGTGGCGGAATGGCTTGACAGATTGGCGCGCGCCGGCGTACCCGCCGCACCCATCCAGTCCTTCGATGACGTCTTCCAAGACCCCCAAGTGGAGCACCGCACGATGGATGTGGTGATGGAGCATCCGACCGCAGGATCCATACATCAGCTTGGGATTCCTGTCAAAATGAGCTCGACCCCGGGAGCGCTCCGCACGCCGCCACCGCTTTTGAATCAGCATCGCGAGGAGATTCTTGCTCAATTCGGGCTTACGAATGCGACGCCCGAAGCTTAGCCAGCCGCTCGGTCAGCGCCGCCTTAGGCACCAGCACTTGGGTAAATTGGCCCTGGCCTATTACGCCGCGACTGTTTTCGGCGACCACCCTGGCTAGGATGCGATTGCCCTCCAGGGCCTGGAACGTGGCTGTGGCCGTGAAGGATTCGCCCACCAAAGTCGGTGCCAGATGCACGATGTCAACAGCGTAGCCGACCGCATCCTCCCCATCTTCAAGGTAGGGCAGAATAAGGCTCCGCCCCGCCCATTCCATCCATTCAATCATCTGCGCAGTAGCCAACACCGGATGGATCTTTTGCCCCCCTAAACGGGCTACCATCTCATCTGTCACGACCGTGCCCACCGTGCTGCTCATGCCTTCGACCAATCCTGACCTCATGACAATGCCTCCCTATGAACCAGCTACCACAGCCGGCCGCGAAATTGGTATCGACCTTCAGGATGGGGATCGCTGGGGTTGTCCAAGGTTCCCAATCCGCCCAGCACGATGCCATAGACCACCCACATCACGTTGTATCCAATCATGACGCTGGAAGGGGATAGGCTGCCGAGAATGAATCCAATGAGTGCCGCCAAGCTGGCCGACCCTAGGTACTGCGGGAAGCGATCGGTCGCCGATAGCAGGCGAATGGCGGATCGAATCAAGAGCACGTAAAAAGCCACGTAGAGGGCGATGCCCTCGAATCCGAAGTCCATGGCCACCTCGAGCCACATATTGTGCGCATCAATAACGCCATACGTGTTGTAGGGCGAGTGGTGGGTCAACCAATATTGGAAATAGCGCTCGGCGCCCCGCGGACCCATCCCCCAAGGATGGGTCAAGAGACCCTGCCAACCACTCTCATACAAAGCCTTGCGGATTCCGACCGAGCTCGGGCCGGTCGGGTGCAGAAAGCGGGTGAGATGGGCGATGTGGGAAATCTTTTGCAGAGCAAAGGGCAGGTGGCTTGTGGGGATCGCTTGCAGGACCAGAATGGCTCCAGCCAGGAGAACGGCCACAACCGCCAATGACACTTGGGCATAGCGTCGGTACGGACGGGGCAGGACAAACGCCAGCACAATGAGATCAATCACTAAGGCTAACTCGCCCCCGCGGCTTCCTGTGGCATAGAGCACATAGAGCAGCAATAGCGCGAATAGGCCGCTCACTGCAGCCATCCAGCGTTTCGGGACGGCCATTGTCGCCAGCACCACAAACGGCAGCAAGAGAGCGATGGCTACCCCGAGATTATTGGGATCATAGTAGAAGGCGGTGGGAATGTGGGTTGGATGGAGGCCCCCCTCGCGTGATTGGGCGAGGTGATGCGCGGTAGCCACCTCATAGAGGCTTAAGGCAATTGTGGCTAGGAGATAGAGGGGCAACGCCCCCATCACGACCGCCTTCAGCCACGCGCCGTGCCGACCCAGCACCCATAGCGAGAGCACCAGCAGGTAGCCGCCGAGCTGCGACCAGACATAATATTGCTCATAATACTGGTGCGGGCTGACCAAGAGATAGGTTAGGCCCACCACGATGAGCCACGCTGTCAGAATGGCGAGGGGCACGAGACCCCGTCTGGCGCCACGGGCAATCGCCAAAAGGGCACCGGCGGGAGCCAGCAGCAAAAATGCGCGGGCTAAAAGACTAAAGATTGAATGGTTGGAGAGTCCCGGAATAATCAGGTAGCCTTCGTACAACGAGGTGGCCACAAACAACCATGCCAAGGCCGACCAACCCGTACGAAAGCTTTTTGCCAAGGAATTCACCGAGGGCCTCCCTTCGCTTTCATCTTAGCGGAAACCCGTCCGGTTGTCAGTTTCAGGGGATGCAGGAAAAGCCGCACCATTATGCGAAGCCTAGAGGAGACTCGGTTACAGGAGGGAATCTTATGCCAGGCATTGAACGCTACCTTGGGGTCCGCGCGGCGGCTAATCCGGCCTACTCCAAGGCTACACGCCAATGGTACTTTCTCATGAATTTGACCGACACCTTTCAAATCTACGGCGTCACGGGCCCCGGAACCTGGCCCGCCATGCTGACCGATTACTCGGAACGGGTGTCAGGGCTTTATGCCGCGCCAGACCTAGCGGGCTTGGTGTTTACGCGGGACCGGGGCGGCAACGAGTATCACCAGTTGTATTGGATGGACCTGCACACCATGGAGGTGCAAGCCCTAACCGACAATCCCCAGGCGCTTCACATCTTCGGCGCGTTTTCGCCGGACGGCGAATCCATTGCCTATACCTCCACTGCACGGAATGGTCGAGACTACGACGTCTATATTATGCCGCTCAAGTCTCCCGACCAAGCGCGTCTGGTGTTGACCCGCGAGGGGCATTGGGAGGTGCGGGATTGGACGGCCGCCGGAGAGCTCGTTTTGCAGCAGGTTCTGAGCAATTCCGATCAACCGCTGTACCGCTGCCATGTGGACGCGGAGGATGTCGAGCGGCTCACCCCGTCAGACGCGCCAACCGCCTACCATCACCCCTATCTCAGCCCGGATGGCAGCCTCTATGTCTCCACCGACTACGGTCGAGACTTCCTCGGGATCGCCAAAATTGAGACTCCCGGGCAGGTGGCGCATGTCATCGCCGAAGAGGCGGACATTGATGTGATGACTGGAGATCGAGACGGGCGGACGCTGGTCTATGCGGTGAACCGCGAGGGGTTTTCGGAACTGCATCTCTATGATCTAAAGACCGGCCACAATCGCCACGTTCCGGACTTTGATCGCTCCGTGGTGTTTGACGCGGTCTTCGACAGCACCGGAGACACCGTAGCTGTGACCTACTCCGGGCCGGATCACAACATGAACATTGCCCTCTTGCATGTGGCCACCGCTGAGGTCGAGCCATTGACCCATGCGCCCATGACCGGGTTGGATGTGAAGTCGCTGGTGACGCCCGAGGTGATTCGCTACCGCACTTTTGACGGGCGAGAGATTCCCGCCTATCTCTATCGGCCGTCGGCCTCCGGCAATTTGCCGGTGGTCATCTCGGTGCACGGAGGTCCCGAAGCCCAGGAGCGCCCGTATTTCAGCGGATGGTACCAATACTTGCTGTCCCACGGATATGCCTTGGTGACGCCCAATGTGCGCGGCAGCACGGGATATGGCAAGGCCTACTCGCATCTGGATGACCGTGAGAAGCGGATGGACTCGGTGCGTGACATCGCCAGCTTGGTGGAGTGGATTCGCGAGCAACCGGGTTTGGATGGCCATCGAATTGCCATCTACGGCGGATCCTATGGCGGTTTTATGGTGCTCTCCAGCATCACCCAATATCCGGAGCTGTTTCAAGCGGCCATCGATATTGTTGGCATCGCCAACCTGGAGAGCTTTCTCGAAAACACGAGCGAATATCGGCGGGCGTTGCGCGAGGTCGAGTATGGCTACCTGGCCACCGACCGCGACTTCCTTCGCCGTTTCTCCCCCATCCACGCGGTTGACCGCATCCAGGCCCCGCTCTTCGTGGTGCATGGAGCCAATGACCCGCGAGTGCCGCTGAATGAGGCAGAGCAAATTGTCGGGGCGCTTAAAGCGCGCAATCGGCCGGTGGAATTTCGCGTCTATGCCGATGAGGGGCACGGCATTGCCAAGTTGAAGAATCGACTGGAGCTATACCCCGAAATGGTGGCATTCCTCGATCGCCATCTCAAGGGGCAATAGCATGCGGCCCGCGAGAAAAGCTCCAGCTTCTCTCGCGGGACATATTGCGGCAACCAAGAGGGAGGCCTGATGCATGTCCGAAGGACAACGACGCGCGGATATCCGCCCCGGGCTATTGGTGGATATTGTATTGAAGCAGGATCAGCCCACCGGAAAGCTCACTCGGGGTATCGTCAAGGATATCTTAACCAATTCACCCACCCACCCGCACGGCATCAAGGTGCGGCTTGAGAGCGGACTGGTGGGCCGAGTCAAAGCTATTGTAAAGTCCTCAGGAGAAGAGAGCTAGCGGAAGCCTCACGGCCGGGCGCTTGGAAAGTTGGGAAAGCGCGCATGGAGTATGCGCTCGGCGCTGGCGAGAATCCGAGACGGCGGACGGTCCTTGGGCAATGACCAATAGACCGGATCGACGAGGGGATATCGTTGTGGCCAATCAGCGGTGACCAGGCGACCCTCGAGCACTTCGCGCACGGTGGACGAACGCGGTAGGAAGGCGACTCCCACGGATTCCTCCACCAGTCGTTTAGTGACGCTGATTTGGTCGACGGCAAGGACAGCCGGTCGAATCCCGATATCGCGCAACTGATTCAACAGCGCCACGGTGTAGACCGATGAGGGCTGGATAATGACACGCGAGCGCATGAGGTCTTGGAATTCCCAAGGGTCCGCGGCCGCCGGGGCGACTAGATCGACGGGGTCGTGGAAGAGAAGGTGGCTTTCCCATGTTCCGGCAGGCAGGGCTGCCCGGCTGAACAGGGCATCAGGCACGCTGTTGGACAAGGCTTGAGGCAAGTCGCGACTGGCATGCACGGAAACGCGAATGTCGAGAGGGGAGTGCCGCCGGTAAAGTTCACGGCACAGCCACGGCAAGATTGTTTCGGCTAGGGCTGGCGAGGCGGCCAGATGTATCCGCGGCGCTTGCGTTGCCCAAGCGATAGCCCGCTTGGCGTCCTGCTCCATGAACAGCATGCGTTCCGCGTAGGAGACATAGGATCGGCCTTCCGGCGTGAGGCGGACTCCCCGGCCCTGGCGCTGGAAGAGCGGCGTGCCCACGGCTTCCTCCAGCCGGGCCATATGATGCGACACCGTCGCTTGGTCAATGAAGAGCTCAAGGGCCGCCATGCGGAAATTTTCGGTTCGTGCCGCTGTGATAAATGTTTTCAGCCAAAGCGTCTCGATGTGAACATCATCTTCAGATTGATGCGACATTGTCATCAAATCATACGCCATATGCCGTAGTTTCGTCATCGAAAAGGCCTACGCTGAGGTTGAGGTGATGATGATGATCATAACTGTGCCGGCTGGGCTGGAAGGAGTTGTGGTGGCGGAAACCGCCATCTCGCTGATTGACGGGGAACAGGGACGGCTCTCCTATCGCGGCGTCGACATTCAAGAGGTGGTGAATCGGTTCGGTCGGTGGGAAGACTTGCTGCCGTGGCTGGTGCTCTCTCAAGTGACGGAGGTCGTGCCTTCCTGCGATGGGTGCCGCGCGGGGGACGGCGGAACCGATGAACCCATGGTGCGCCTGATTCGGTTGCTTATCGACGGACAGTCCCGGTGGCCCTTTAAGGACAACGGCAGCGAACTGACTTGGTTGGCGTCGCTGCCGCCCCGGTTCGCCGGAGTAGACCCCAGCGGGTTCTCGTCCGTGGCGGCCGCGTATCTGACCGGGATTCGGGGAGGCAGGCCCCCCACCGCAGCGGAGGAACGGGCCTTGAACGCGTATTGGGTGATGTCCGCCGAGCACGGTCTCAACGCGTCGACCTTTGCTGTCCGAGTGGCCGCCAGCACCGCTTCATCGCTCCCATTGGCACTGGCAGCAGGAGTCGCTGCTTTGGCGGGGCCTTTGCATGGCGGTGCGCCGGAAGGGGTGTTGGCGCTTCTTCAGGAGACGCAGGACGTCGATGACCTCGATCACTACTTGACGGAGAAGGTGCTCAACGGAGAGCGCCTGATGGGGTTTGGCCACCGCGTATATCGCACGCGGGACCCGAGGGCAGAAGCCTTGTCGCAGGTGTTTCGGGACTTGGCGTCCGATCACGACGTGGTGGATCGCGCCTTGCGGTTGGAGGAGTCCGCCCTGCGCGTGCTCGGCCAGCAGAAGCCAAATCGTCCGCTTCAGACCAACGTGGAATATTACGCGGCGGTGCTGATGGAGGCGTTGGGCATTGCACCCGAGCTCTGTCCGGTCACCTTTGCTTGTGGCCGGTTGGCGGGATATGCCGCGCACTATCACGAACAACGGGCCACCGGACGCTTGATTCGGCCTTTGGCGTCCTACAACCCCGCCGTGGGGCAATAGCTTCCGCGTGTGCCAGTGGACGGTGACGGAGGATCCGTGTCGAAAAAGGGGAAGCGCGAGTCAGGCCCTGCACCCTGCGGTGGGGCCTTTTCGCGCACTTGTTCGGGATTGTGGACGCTCCCTAGAGGTGAGCACCCAGGACGATATGGACGATCATGAAGAAAGTGAGGTACACCAGCCAAAGGGCAGCGAGAATCTCCCAAAATCCGGTCAGACGGCTGCCGTTTGTCCATCGACCCAAGCGAGTGGGAATCTCGGAAAGGTAGATGAGAGTCAACAGCAAGTAGAGGATGGCGGGCATTACCGCACCGATGTCAAAAAAGACAATCATAGCGAACAGCGAGAGCAAGGCGAAAGGGATAGCCATCCAACCTTCGAATTCATCGCCCGCGCCAACATATCGCCGCCATCCGCTGTAGAACCACTGCACTCCGTATGCCGTCAGCGTGACAGCAAACAGATAGAGTGGGGGTTTGGAGCCGTAGACGGCAAACCAGCTGAGTCCGACCATGAGGTAGACTCCGGTAATGAATGGCATGAAGCCACCCATCCAAAATCCCCACAACCCCAGGCTCTTGTGGGAGTCCGGGCAGTCCTTGGGATGTTGAAAGAGCGCCTGACCGCCCGACACCAAATAATTGGCGGCCATGCCGAAGAACGCAATGGCCAGCGGAACATACATGGACTGTGCGAACGCCATGACCATGTTCATGGACTTCCGACCTCCTTTGGATGAGCAATCGTCACGAAGGGATGACCCTTCGCTCTCATGGTATGAAACGGAAACGAAGGAAGTTACTTCCTAAGTCGGAGCCGCCCGGGGGGGAACAGCGATCATGTCGAGACGCCGTTCGGTAGAATAGACACCAGAGAGGTAGGAGTGGTGAGCATGATATCGAAGGTGAATCTTTCGGAGAAGTTTGCCCAGTTTGACGATACGTGGAGTCCCAAAGTTGTTGGGGAACTCAATGAGGCGTACGTCAAGGTGGCCAAGTTGGAAGGCGAGTTTGTCTGGCACCGCCATGACCGGGAAGATGAACTGTTCCTGGTCATGGCGGGCCATCTCACGATTCGTATTGCTGACCAACCGGATGTCGAGTTAGATCCGGGCGAGTTCGTCATCATCCCTCGTGGGGTTGAACACATGCCCGTAACTGATGGCGTAGTCCATGTCGTGCTGATGGAGCCCAAGACTACGGTCAATACCGGAAACGTTGTCAATGACCGCACCGTGCCCACGGACCAGTGGCTCTAAGGGCTCGAACCGAACCCGGAACGGCGCCTTTACCCCGCTCGAATGGACAGACCCTGGCCTGAGCTTGGGGGTCTCGGGCTTTATGTGCATCGCTCCCCGTCAATTGCGCAACGAGAGGCTCTTTCGCGTGCTGGAAAATGCCCATGTCAAGGTCACCGCCACCGCCCCCAGGATGGCCAGCACCCCATGCCACACAGGGGCTGGGTGGTAAGGCTTCTCCAATAGGGCGCGCATGGCGTTAAAGACATACGTGGTGGGATTGATGCGCACAAGAAAGCGCATCCAATGGGCATGGATGAGACTCATGGGCACAAATGTGTCGCTTAAGAACAGCAGTGGGAAGAAAATGAAGGTGGCGGCCTGCGCAGCTTGACCGCTGCGCGAGCGCAGCGCCATCGCCACGGCATAGCCCGCGAATGCGAGGCCCCAGCCAGCGGTCAGGGCCAAGATGCCCAAGAAGCCACCGATGCCAGTGGGAAATTGCAGCCCCATCGCCAAGGAGACGGCCACAATAATGAGGGTTTGGACAAGCAACTGCGTTATGCCCGCAATCATTGGCGCCAGCACCAGGGCACTCCGCGAGGTGGGGGTTAGTGCCATCTTGGTAAGGAAGCCGGATTCCATGTCGCGGATCAAGGCTTGGCCGGCACCACCCGCGCCGCCCACGGCGCCTGAAACTACGGCCACGGGAAGAATGAAGTTGATGTAGTGACCGCCCGCAAATTGAGGCAGGGCCGCGATGCCCGAGAGTCCGCCGTTATACACCACAAGAAAGAAGAGGCTGATGGCAATATTGGGAATGAGCGCCCAAGGGATGCGGATCGTGATGAGAAGGGCGCGTACGGTAAGGTGCCACAAGTCACGCCAGAAGGTCATAGATTTGCTGCCCCCTTTGTGTTCTCGCCGCTGGTCAGGTGCAGGAAGACATCATCCAGCGACGGTGGACGAACTTCCAAGTTCTGCATGGTGAGCCTCTCGGCTTTCATGAGTTCACCCAGACGAAAGACATCCTCTTCCGGATTGGCGGAATAAATTTCGATCGAGGCTCCGTCGAGTTCGCAGTCGAACCGATGGCCGATGAGGTAGGCGGCCAACCAATCCGGCGCGGTGCCGGCGGCCGAAAAGCGAATCACACTGTAGCCCATTTCCCGCTTCAGGTCTCTCGGTGTGCCCTCCGCCACAATATGCCCGTGGTCGATGAAGAGCACGCGGTCGCAGAGGGCATCGGCTTCCTCCAAATATTGAGTCGTCATCAAGAGGGTTTTATGGTCATCTTGGGACAACGATCGGAGAAGGTCCCACAACGCCAACCGGTTGGTGGGGTCCAGGCCGGTGGTCGGTTCGTCCAAGATGACAATGTCTGGTTCATGGGCCAAGGCGACGGCCAAATCCAGTCGCCGCCGCATGCCGCCCGAGTAGGTGCCGACATGGCGGCCGGCCACGTCTGTCAGTTGAAACCGCTCCATCAGAAAGTCGGCCCGGTTGCGCGCCTGGTGCGCCGTGCTGCCGAATAGACGGGCGGTCAAAAGAAGAATCTCCCGGCCCGTCATCAACGGATCGAGACCGGTTTCCTGGAGCGCCACCCCAATTTTCTGCCGGACCCGGTGCGCATCCTTCGCGGCGGAATGCCCGGACACCAATACCTCCCCAGCGGTCGGCGACTCCAGTGTGCTGATGATGCGGATCAGCGTGGACTTTCCGGCCCCATTGGGCCCCAAGAGCCCGAACGATTCCCCGGAATTGACATGAAAGCTCACGTCGGCCAACGCTTGGACAGTCCCGTAGGCTTTCTTCACATGGTCTACCTGAATGGCCGTCATGCGGACCCCTCCTTTGCTTATTATTTATACTCGGTGGTTAAATATGAGTCAAGGCCAGTGTGGTACCATGGGAAATGGAGGAGAGAGACTGGCATGCGAACGCGTTCGGCCACACGACCGCCAGGGCGTCCCAAGCAATCAGACAACATGGCGACTTCTGACAACGTGTTGAGGGTCGCTGCGCACCACTTCATGGATGGCGGATATGAGGCGGTGTCCATCGAATCCATCGCTGATGCGGTAGGCGTCACCAAGGCTTCGATCTATTATTATTTCCCCAACAAGGCAGATTTGTTTGTCTCTGCGATTGAATCGCTTCTTATGATTATTCTGCGCGAGTCTCGGCGAATTTTGGACGGACCGCAACCCTTTGAGACCCGACTCCTCATTTTGACCGAAGTGCGCCTCAGGGTGGCAGAAACCCGGTTTGACTTCGACCGCATCATTCGGGAAGCCGAGCCCCACTTAAACGCCGATCAAAACGACCGTCTGCGGAGCGCGATGGACAACATGGCCCATTTAGTGGTCGGCACATTCGAAAGAGCGATGGACGCAGGCGAAATTCGGACGGCTGACGCCCGATTCGCAGCCCATGCCTATTTTGCCCTGTTGAATGTCGCCTTTGCCCGAGATCGCCAGGGCGAACGGCTTTTTCCCGATGCCCGTTCCACGGCGGAGGCCCTCGTGCGTCTCATGATGTCTGGGCTGATGAGCCCAGAACTTCCCGGAGACGATGCCTAGCGTTTAGGGGCTCTCGGTCTTGCGCCACAGGCCAATGATGGAGGCTGCCGCATCAGCCTCGGCCTCGGCCGCCGCCGTTTCCGCCACAACCCGGGCCCCGGCCGCCAAATGGCGCCAGGCGAGTTGCGGCGCCCGAGACCTTCGGGTCTCCAGCAACTGCCCCCAAATCATCTTCACATTGTGGATGGCCGCGAACGGACCCGAGGTGGTGAGCGCCACCGCCATCAGCATGCGCGCTACGGATGTTGGATCGGCGCCAGCCATTAATGCGCTCCCGACAGCCTCCATGGCATCAAGCCCCGTGCGGTCGGCGACAATGACCTCGCGGAGCAGGGTCTCGTCCCGGGCGTGCGCTTGGGGCATCGCCCCCATGCGCCAGTCGGTTCGCTGGGCCTTTTGTCGGCGGGTGCGCTGGCCGGCCAGCGCTTGGGCCCAAGCCAGGCTGCGCAATGGAGGCGGTGTATGGGGATGTGACAATAAATCCAAAATGCAATGGATGCCGGTGACCGCGTGGGCATCAAACGGCGAGCGCCGGAGAAGCTCGGCGCCCGTAAGCGCCACGCACTCATAGAGTCCCGCACCGCTGAGCCCGCCCGACATCCAGTCGTGCAGCATGTCAGACTCTGTGCCGAACGGGGCTTCCATGAGATCGGCGATGGCCGCTTCCACCAGGGCTTGGTCTACCGGTCCTTGGGAGGCATCGACATCCCGCCACCCCGCGAGGCTCTTGGGAATCGCCACGTCGGGACGCGTCGCCAAGTACTGGACAGCAGGGCGCAGGATCGGTTCCGCCCAGGCCCAGCCTTCCACATCATCCAGTAATTGCGACGCGCGGTGCACGATCAAGAGCCGATGCTCATTTTCGGGAAATTGCCGAAGGGCTGCATAGGTGAGCCAGGTGCGAGCGGTCTCCGCTCCCTGCTCTCTTAATAGGCCGACCAAGCGGTGTTCCGCCCGAAGCGGCTCGTCACCGGACTCAATGGCCTGCAGTAGGCGTTCTTCGGGCTGGTAATTGTCAGTCAACGGTTCCATGGACATGAGAAGGTACGGACCGTAATTGGGGTCGTGCAGCAGATCCACCACGTACGCGGCGGTTTGCAGGAGCGCCAAACGCCGAAGTTCTTCGGGTAAAACCGAAGCGGCGCGCAGCATGGGTCCTCCGTTGAACGTGCCATGGCCAATGTAGGGCCCATGATGATCCACATACCGGGCGGACGCCAATGCCAAAAGAAGATGCAGGACGTCGTCGCCGCGGCCTCGTGATCGCTGAGCGCGGATCCATCCCCCGATTTGTTGCCGTTCCAACTGCTCGATTTGCCGAAGTTCTTGATCCATGGCCTCTCCCCACGGGTATTCCTGATGCATGCTTGGCGCCTCCTTTTCAGGGTCCATGATAACAGCCGCAGGGCGTGCAGCCGATGGTCCGCAGGCGTACCCTACCTACGACTTTGGTCGTAATGCTGGGGATTTGAGTTTCTGCTATGGTAGAGCGCAGAGGGACTTTGGGTGAGATGACAGGAGGTCGCCGCTTCTAGAAACAGCGTGCGGGCCGTCGCTCTGATCCGCTGCCTCGACAAGATGCTCTCTACCTAACGATTCCCCTCCAATTCCCATCGTCGTGAAACAGTGCCACATCGTCCTCATCCGTGGGAATCCGCCTGCTAATTGGCGGAGGTCCCGTATTATGGCTCGTGATCGGATCTGACAAGTCTTTCAGGCGCTTTGTACAATAAAGCATCTTCGATAAAGCCGAATTCGCCTGCGAACGCGATACGGAGGAACCGTTCCCCAGGGGTTAAGGCCTCAGAGCCGGGCAGTATTCCTGCTGCCTAACCCGTCAGCTAACTCCGGAGGCAATACCAGGAAAGGGTTTTCTATCAATGGCTGTACATGTTCGACGGGGCCTGGCGGCCGCGTTTATGGCTCTATTGCCGCTTGCTGTGGTCTCGCTGAGCTCTCAAGCGCAAACGGTGCCCTTATACCACGTGGGAAGCCACGGTCCAGAGGTTGCCATTCTTCAGCAGGATCTGCAGGATTTAGGGTATCATCCCGGCGGCATCACGGGCCGGTACACCCTCAAAACGCGCGATGCTGTACGGCTCTTCCAAGACAACCACGGACTTTCCGCAGATGGCATCGTCGGTCCCCGCACGAAGCGCAGCCTGACCCACGCCATGGATGGCGCCTTTCATCGTGTCTGGGGCGTCATGGGCGCGTTTCCATTGCAATCGTCGGATGAGGGGCGCGCGGTGTTGACGCTGCAGCAGGATTTGGCGAAGCTCGGCTGCTATGCGGGAGCACCCGACGGCGTTTACAATGCGTTGACGGCTCAGGCCGTGAAGGACTTTAATCTCCGGCATGGGCTCGGGCATACCGGTTCGGCGGGTCTTGCCACATTGCGCGCGGTTGCGTTGGCTATCCATGGGGAGGATCACGCACAAGTCTCGCAGCACAAGACCACGACAGTCCAGACCACCGCTGCGGCCAGTCTGCCGACCGCCATCGCGCATGCTTCATCTCCCATGGTGTTGGGATACTATGTGCCGGGACAAGCTGCTTGGGCGGACTTGGTGGCCCATGCCAGCCAAATTACCGCTATCGCGCCTCTCTGGTATTCGTTTAAGCCCACAGGACCGCTCAACGATTTAGGAGCCAGCGCCGCGGTCACCAGTTGGGCGCATGCTCGCCATATTGCGGTCTATCCCATTGTCATCAATGGATACGGCAACGACAACATGCTGCAAAATGCCGCACTGATGCAGCAGGACGTGGCCACCTTGGTGAGCTTGGCTGAGACGGCCGGATACGACGGCTTCAACATTGACTTCGAATCGCTCAACAATCCCGACGAAACTGGACTCGACACCTTCGTGGCCGAGTTGGCGGCGGGTCTGCACCAGGAAGGCAAAAAGCTGATTGTATCGGTGGGGCCGAGGACCAGCAGCGCGAATGGGTATCATGTGTACAACTATGAGAGCTTGGGTTCCTCAGCCGACTATGTAGACTTGATGCTGTACGACGCCCACGACAATACCGGGGCGCCGGGACCGGTTGCCCCCTTGGCGTGGAGCGGCAGCATCGTGCGGTACGCGGAAGCGACCATGCCGGCTTCCAAAATACTGGTGGGTCTGGCCAGCTACGGATACGACTGGGCCTCGACCGGATCTGTGGAAATCAACGACAACCAAGCCTTGAGCCTCGCTCATCAATACGGCAGCACCTGGGTCGGCGGCAGCACGCAAGAGCCGGAAGTGGTGTACACGGTAAACGGCGTGACCCATACCGTGTGGTTTGAGGATAGCGCCAGCGAAGCCTATAAAGCTGTCTGGGTTGCTCAAGATCACTTGGGCGGCGTGGCGCTGTGGGACTTGGGTGAAGAGAATGCCGGCGTATGGCCGATGCTCCAGTCAACGTTGCCATAGTAGGACGACGAGATGCGAGGCGCCGGCCGGCGCCTCGTTTTTTTCTCATGTTTTCTCATGCCGATGCGACGTCCATGCAGCGCTCCATTGCTAGGCTCGCTGCTGGAGGCGTGGATTTGAGGGAGGAACACCAAAGCGGCCTGCTCAGAGGTGAGCAGGCCCATGAAGTGGTCCCTGACTACTTGGAGAGCGTCCAGTAGTTGGGATAATAGAAGGTGGTGATTGGGTTGTAGGTCTTGACCACGCCATGCAGGTTTTTGGCATGCTCATTGAAAGCAGGCGTATAGGGAAGCCACAACACCGGAAGGTTCTTGGCCACATAAGCTTGGTACGCGTCGAAGCGGGCAGTGATTTGGCTTGGGGTTCCGGGCAGATAGGATGCCTTGATGAGCGAGTCCATGGTGGGATTGCTGAATCCGCCTTGGTTGGCCCCAGCCCCAGTGAGATAGTAGCTGCCCCCGGTGGGGTAGTAGTCAGGTTCATAGGTCCAGCTGGGCGTCCCCCAAAATGCCATGTTCCACTTGGTGGGGTCGGTTTGTTGAGCGGTCGTCAAGACCTGGTCGAACGGCCCAGACTGGAGGTTGATTTGGATGCCCTCTTGGGCCCAGTTCTGCTTGATGAGCTGCACGGTGTTGGCAGCCGACTGGGTGCCCGAGATGTAAAGCAAGGTGAAGGAGAGTTTGACGCCGTTTTTCGTCATGACGCCATTGACGTCCTGCCATCCGTGCGCTTCCAGGAGCCGCTTGCCGGCAGCTGGATTAAAGGATACGGCCGGCTTGAGGCTGGAATCGTAAAACACGGTCTTAGGCTGGGAGGGAATGGTGTCTGCCTCAATCACTCCTTGACCATGGAAGAAGGTGTTGATGATGGCCTGTTGGTTGATGCCCATTTCCATGGCTTGCCTGACATAGAGCTGTTGAAACACCGGGCCCAATCCGCCCGGTGCGGCGCTGTTGTAATTGGGTTGAAGAAAGGTAAAGCCAAACACATAAGGCGTGGTGAGCACATCCGTGGTCAGTTGGCTGCGCGCATTCCATTCGGATGTCGGCAGATATCCGACATTGATGGTGCCTTGCTTGAGACCCAGGAATTCCGACTCCGGCGACGTTTCGTACTGGTAAATAACCTTGGTGAGGGTGGAGCGATGGCCGTTGTAGGTCGGATTGGGGACAAACGACCAATAGGTGTTGGGCTGCATGGACTGGAACTTGTAAGGGCCGTCCACCACCCGATATTCCGAGGCCCCCGGTGAATTGGCCAGCGAATGAATAAACGCCAGTTCCTTGATGATGTTGTTGGGATGCTTGTCCCACACCGCCTTGGGCACCGGAACAATTTGCGCCAATCCGTTATGGATGAACCAGTTGGGGTTGCTGGGCGTATTCAGGGTCACCGTGACCGTATGGGGGCTTGTCGCGGTGACGGAAGTCCAGCGCGTGGGGATTCCTCCTGACCCTGCGCCGCCGTATGCCCAGGAAGCCCCAGGAAGGTTGGAGCTGGCCGCCTTCAGGATGTCCCAGGTAAACACGACGTCTTGGCTGGTTACGGGTTGGCCATTGGACCAATGCCACTTGGGATTCAAGTGGATCGTAAATTTGGTGCCGGTTGCGTTGGCTGTGACAGATTCGGCCAGCGATCGCTTATAGTCGATGCCATCAGTTTTGGAGATGTGAATCAGGGGCACATACATCATGACATTCATCTGAAAGTTGCTATCCCCGTAGTCCTCGCTGGATATGACAGGAAACCACCAGTTGGGCGAGGTTTGCGTGGGGAGGGCGATCACCGCGGTGCCACCTTGGACAGTAGTGGCGGTCGGCGTGGATTGTTGCCCACAGGCGGCTAACAAACCGGCCAAGACGGTGGCTGAGGCCAATGCCGGAAGTCGCTTCTGCATGCGTATTCTTGCTCCTTTTCCTATCACGAAGTTGGCGGGAACCAAGACACCAATTCGCGCCCAGGTGCTGCAATTCCTGTCTTATAAGCGCAAATTTTTTGTCGATTAACGGAAATGACATTGATGGCCAACACGGGGACGGGAGACGGAAGGTTTTAGGCGGAGGTGCGAACCGGTTCCCGGTGTTGGTCGGTGGCCGGGGTCCTTGTCAGACTGCGATAGGCGACGAGTCCCAACAGCACGATGGCGGCGCTGTTTGGGTCCGTGCCCATGCCGCCAAACATGCCAAAATCCTGACCCAGCCACCAAGTCAGGAATGTGGTGAGCATCGTGATCCCCCAAGTCGCACGGGAACGCGGCACCAACGTCCACAAGACGGCCAGGGCCAAAAACACTACGACTAAAAGACTGTTCCAGAAGACGGGGTGTTGGAATGCAAGGTGCGCCCACGCATAGAGCGGAGCAGACACGATGGCCGGTTGCGGCATTTCAGCCTGTGTCAGGATGAACTGGCCGAGTTGACGGGATGACCACCAGGCCGCCGCGGGCCATGCTTGCAAGAGGGCCACCGCCAGCCAGAATGTGACCATGCCGCGCCGCCACCAAGAGGCCACGCGTTCCGGATCCCAGGGGATCCGCATCAGCAGGATGCCGGCGGCCGCCCCATAGAAAAGAACGGAGCCGGGGCTGCCCAAAAGCCAACTCCCGCCTGACAAGATGCTGCCCAATCCTTCGCCGGCGACCCAAATCACGAGGCTCCACACTACGGATAGCCAAAGACCGGCCCGCCGCCATCCAGCCTCATCTCCGAAAATGATGGCTAGGCCCAACAGGATCTGCGCCCAGCTAGCCCCCACGTCCCATGACATGGGATGGAGTTTCCAGAGATGGGAGGCGGCCAGCAGCATGTGGGCGACGAGCGTGGGTTGCCCGGGGATTAAGGGTTTCAGCAGTTGCGGGACGAACTGGGTTACCAATAGCGGCTGCATCTGCAACAGGCCGTCGAGGATCCAGAGGCCGCTCAATCCCACCAAGAGAATGTTGCGGGCGCGGGGCGAGTCTTTCGAAAAGAGTGCCCAGCGGCCGTGTTGGATGCGTCGTATAAAGAGCGTACCGCCCACCACGGCGACGCCCAGCAAAATCGCTAAATTGTAGACATAAAACACGGTCAGCGTATCGAAGGCGACTGATTGGCCGGTTCCCATCAGCATGTCATTCACCCCCCGGCTGGGACAATTTCCTGTCGCTTTTGGACAGCGTTGCTTTGATTATAGGCTTTCTGCCAAAGGAAGGCATGACACGATCGGGCTACGAACTAAGCAGGTTCTGTCGATGCGGCTGCGACCGGGCTCTGCAGGCCCGGCCGCAATGGATCGGCTTAGCGGGAGGACGATTGAGCCAAAAAGGAGGGCAGGTGCCAGTCCGGAGCCAGCGGGAGATGCGTCAGCGTTGTGAACCCCCGTGAGATGGCGCCCGCATCCGTCTCAATGTCGGCCCCTGGCAGTGTGCGGTCCTGAAAGTCGAGGTGCACCACATGCTGCTCCCCGTCAAACTCTGCCCACTGCAATTGGTCGTCAAAGCGGGGCCCCGATAGTTCCGCCGTCGCCAACTGGGTGCCTTTCTCCAGGGGGAAGTTCACCGAGATGACCGCGTCGGTTCCACTGGCGGCGGAAGTTCTCAAAATGGCATCGCCATGATGCTCGAGGAGTCGTGCCACATGAGGCCAGCGGTCGGCGGGGCCGGACAGCGCGATTGCGGGGATTCCCCGCATGGCGGCCATGCGGGCTGCGCCGACTGTACCCGAGGCATGGATGTCATGGCCTAAGTTCCAGCCGTGATTGATGCCGGAAAGCACGAGATCGGGGCGGACGCCGAGAAATGCCAGCGCGATGCGCACGCAATCGGCTGGCGTGCCGCCCACGGCCCAATAGGCGGGAGCCATCTGGGTGACAGTTAGCGACTGACGGAGGGTAATGGCTCCTGATTGGCCGCTGCAGTTGGTTTTAGGGGCGACCACCACGACTTGGTGGCCGCGGTTGCGCGCCCAATTGGCCAATACCGAAAGGCCTTCAGACAAAATCCCATCATCGTTGGTGACCAGCACTTTCATCCGAATGTTTCCTCCTTAATCCTGCGGCAGTCCACCAGCCCGGAATGGGCGCTGCAATGAAGCAGGGTCCAGTGACTGGTGCCAGACCTTCCACTCGGCGAAACAGGCTGGACATCGTTTGGCCTGATGGGTGGACATAATGTCATATGCGGAAATGGTGTCATCGCAGTCTTGACACAAGGCAATGGTCGCTGACCAGGTCATGCGGGAACCTCCTCCAAATGCTTTCAGGGTTAAGGGTTGCGGTTGCAAGGGTTTCTCACTTCCGCCTTAGCGTAACAGGCAGATATAATGAGGAGATTATGGGCCTATTAAGATTCATTTAAGAATTTTCAGCAGAACAGGAAAACCCCCGGCGTTTTTTGCACCGGGGTGGTTTTTTTCGTCAATGAGGCAATAGCAGCGGTGCCGATTGGGTCAGCAGGGAAAAGGTGTCCGATCGAAGTCCCAATCTGAGCGTTTCCAGGTTGACCGGACTTCCAAGCGGAATGTTGGAGAGGTTGACCTCGGGACCCAGTTTTCGAATCCAATAGGCTTGTTGAGCTTTCTGCGGGGCCTCAAACATGAGCCACTCCGGCCTGATGTTGGACGACAGGATACCTTCTGCGACGTCAGGACGGATTTCCCCGTTGGGAAGACAGAGTCCGCTGGTGCCTGATTCCCGAGTTTCCAGAATGATGAGTTCCGCGCCGGCGTCGCGATCCAGAAGAATCTGCTCAATCCAGTCGAGGGGCTGCCATTGAGCCGCCTGCTCCGGATCTTTGCTGCCGACTTCGCTGAACACGCGGGTTTCGGTGCTGACAGCGCTGATGATCCTCCGGCGAACGCTGCGGTCAAGATCTATAGTGCCGTCGGAAATTTCCACCACCGGGCATTGGCATCGGTCGACCAGCCTTAAAAATTCCTCGAACCGTCCTTGGATGAAATAGGCCTCAAAGAGGGTGCCGCCAAAGGAGAAGTCCACGTTAAACTCGCGGCATGCCGCAATTTTAGCGTCCAGCACATCGGTAACGAGTGCAGTCCCCCAGCCAAACTTAACCCCGTCGATCAGTCGATGATGGGATTCCAAGATGTCTCGAAACAAGCCCTGCGGCAGGCCGTCGTCAATGCACCAGCTGCGCCCCTTTTTACGCGGTTTCTGCGAGCGATCGACGACCGAGAGACCATGCAGCGTTGCCATGGGTGCTGCCCCCTTTCAGCCGACATGGATTTTCGGCACGACAGTATCAAGAGATTACCAGTCATGCTTAAACGCCGGCTAAACAGAAGCTTAACTACGGCTGAATTCGGTCGGGATGCAAGCCCAGCTCCCGGCGCACTTGCCGTGTGCCTTCCACCAGCGCAGCAAGCTTGGCTCGCGCTCGGTCTCGCGGAAGGAACCACAATCCGCAGTCGGTGGAGGCGTGCAGGCGGCTGGCGGGAACGACCGTCAGCGCCTCGCGAAGCCGTGCCGCCACTTCGTCGGCCGTTTCAACCGGCGCTTCGGGTGCGCAATTGATGCATCCCAGAATAACCACCTTATTGCCGAGTGCATGAAGCACGTCACTAGTATGCCCCGGTTGGGCATATTCGATGGAGACTCCGTCAATGTTAGTCGAGGCCATCAGTTCCAAGGACGCATAAAATTCGGGGTTCACGGATTTGTTGAGCACGGCGTTGGCATACCCGTAGCACATGTGGGCGTAGGTTGCAACGCCTTTCTCCTTAAGCCCATCGACCACTTGATTGATGAGGCGTCGGCTTTCCTCCGGATCGGTCAAATGAGCCGTACGGAACTCCGGTTCGTCAAATTGTATATAGCGGCATCCGGCGTCAGCCAAGGCATGGGCCTCCTGATTGAGTGCTCGGGCAATATCTCGGCCGAGGCGTTCGCGGTCGTGATACCACTCATCGACGAGGCGATTTAATGCAGTAATGGGCCCGGACATGGTCATTTTGGATGGCCGGCGACCAGCGACCGCATCATTCAAGAATTGGAAGTCGTCCACGGCCAGTGGACCGGGCCATGAGACTGGGCCCACCACTCGCGGTGACGGAACGCGCGGCGGGCCCTCGGCGGATTCGAGGTCTTTGGTCACTTTTCGCCAGGACTGGGATGCACGCGCGCCGGCTGGTCCGCCCCACGTGTGCAATGCCGGATGGTCAGCATCGACACCGGCCAGACGGGCATAGAAGTAGCGATCAAAGATTTGCCGGCGCTGTTCGCCGTCGACCACCAAATCGACGCCCAGTTCCAATTGGTCGGTGATGGCGAGGCGTGTGGCGTCATCCTGCGCTTCTTTCAAGTATTCCGGCTGGGGACGCCAAAAATGTTCGGGTGGCCCCAGCGCATCGGCGATGTGGGGACTAGACAGCCACGCAGGACGGGACCAGCTGCCTACTAAGTGGACGGCGAGAGGGTGGGGCATATGAGTACCTCCTCAGGGGGATCTGCGCACATTGCGTCAGTGCTGTGATGGTATCACAGCGTCCACACGGGGGTGGCATTATCACGTCAAATTTGTCGTTGGACGATAGGGAAGACGGCCGTGTTGGCCGTCTCCGGTTTGGAGGAAGCGCTTACAGTCGAGTCAGGGCCCGACGCTCGACGGCGTCCAAGACTTGGTTGGGAGTCATGCCGTCGGCGTTGATGACGGGGGCTCGGGTCAGCGGATCTTCCATCCCTAAGAAGTTATTGTCGGTGCCTTGCACGACAATGGCCTGAGCCGTGCTAAGCGCTCGATCATCCAAGGGAATCACGTCATAGCCGGCCTCCTTGAGGACGCGGCTAAACGGAGAGAGCTGCCCTTCAATTGCCACTTTAGCTCGAGACAATAAGACCACCTCCGCCCCTAGCATGGCTTGAACCGCGGGAGCTTATGTGAGCACCAGCGTTGCCGGATCAATCGGAGGCACGATCCAAGCTTCCACCTGGACGGGGCCGTGCATGCCCCGCACCAGCGTCCCCTGAATGTCCGCTGTTTGGCTGGGGCCAGATATGAAGCTCATGATGCGGGGGATCCGTCCGACAACTCGCCGCATCGTCTGAAGGGCTTCCTCCCAATTTTCGACAATGCGGTTTTCGGGGATGAGGGCGACGTGCCGGGTCACCATATTGGATACCAGTCGGCCGTATCCGCTGTCCTCAGCCAGCACTACGGTCCCGGTCTCGGCAAGGGCAAAGCTCACTCCGGTGAATCCCAGCTGGGAATCCATGATGAGGGAGCGCCCGCCATCGTCGGGTATCCATCGCACATTGGCATAGGGATCGAGCCACGTCGTCGTGATGGGATCGGTGAGTACGGTTACGGGGTCCTGGGGCGGCACCATGACGGCATTCCATGCTTTAAGAAAGTCCACTGGCGAGTGGATTTCACGCACTGTGAATCCTTTCATTTGCAGCCGCTCCATTAAGCGCGCTTTCATGACCGCACCCCTCCATAGGCTTCCCGCAACAATTCGACCCAGTGAACGACGGCCATTTGACCGTCCAGAGATTCGACGCCGGCCCGGATTTGCATAAGGCACCCGGGATTGGCGGTGGCGATCACATCGGGTTGGCCCTGGGTCAAATCCTCCGCCTTTTCGCGGGCCAGCCGCCACGCCAGGGTGGGAAACTCCAGATTGTAGGTGCCAGCCGATCCACAGCAGGCTTCCCGTTCGTCCACGGGGACCAATGCATACCCGACGGCCTGCAAGAGAGCCTGGGGGGCATCATGAATGCCTTGGGCGAAACGGAGATGGCAGGGGTTGTGGTAGGCCACGCGTCGGTGGATCGGACGCGACGGCGGCTTAAGGCCCGCCTCCAATAAAAATTCGCTCAGGTCGCGGACACGGGCCTGGAGAGGACCCTCATGCTGCTTTAAAAACGCGCCGCATCCGGCGGAATTCATGATAATCGGGTCCTCGCCGGGAAATGCCGCAGCGTTCTTCGCCAGCAGCTCGGGCAAAGGATCGGGCTCTCCCGCATGGGCATGCAATGCGCCGCAACAGGTTTTTGTCGCCGGAATGCGCACGGTAAAGCCGTTCTGCATGAGGACGGCAATCGTTGCCTCGTGAATGCCGGCATACCACGCATCCATCACACAGCCGGGATAAAGCCATACAGTGCCCCGTGCCCCATGGATTGCGGGGAAGGACGCGCCCGCCGGAATGGGGCGCGTTCGATCGGGAACCGGGATGAAATCCTCGGCTCGTTGGCCACGGCGGTGCCATCGGCGGCTGATCCCCAGTTGTGCACTGGTCCGGAACACGGCTCGGGCTAGCGTCAGTTCGCCGCGCGACAGCACCAGACGCAGAAATCGGCGCCTCATCGCAGCATGGGGCTTAATGGCGCGGGACGCCTTAAGCCGGTTGGTAATCCCCGGGGTATCAATGGCGGATGGACACGCCGGGATGCAGCGTTGGCAGCCGAGGCAGAGGTCCAAGCCATCGGCGGTGGCCTGTTCGGCACCATCCAGCAGAAATGTTTGCATGATGCCGATGCCGCCCAGCCGTTCCCCGCCGTACGACTCCCCCATCTCGGCATAGACGGGGCAGACATTGAGGCAGCTGCCGCAGTTGATGCAATAGAACGGTTCGGGCTCTTGGGCGATGGCCTTTAGCCTGCCGTCATCAACCAACACCACATGCACCTCGGGGCCCGCGTCCCTTCCGGGGCCGGCTAGTATCGTGCAGTAGTTGCCAAGGTCTTGACCGATCCCGTAGAGAGAGGCAGCCTGAACCACCGCGAGCCCCTCCTCCAGTGTTTCCACCACTTTGTGCACTCCAACAATCACAAAATGGATGCTGGGGAGACTGGTGACGGCGCGAATGTTGCCTTCGTTTTCCATGAGCACGATTTCGCCAGCCGCGGTGACGGCGTTGGCGCCGCTCACGGATACCGTCGCCGATTCCAGCAGTGGCCTCAGGTGGCGCCGGGCCGCCTGCACCAAATCGGTCGGTTCAGGACCGATTTCGGGTTCATCAAAGCGCTCGCGAAAGACGTGCTGAATAGTGGGAATGTCAACGCCCAGCGCCGGCATCAGCACATGACCGGATCGCCGCCCCAACAGCTGGTTGATGTGGTCTCCCAAGTCGGTCTCCACCAGGCGATGTCCGTGCGCTTCGAGCGCCTCCGGGAGATGCATCTCCTTCGCCAGGTTGGATTTCGACTTGATGATGAGGCTTTCGGGCGGCGTGTGGCTCAGCACATATTGGCGCGCTGCTTCAGCGTCATCGGCGCGAAAGACGTGAAACCCGTGCGCGAGGAGATGATTCTCCGCCTCGTTGACCAGTTCTGGGAGACGCGCCAGAGCACGCTCCTTAATCGCGCGGACGCGGGATTGGATTTCGGGGTAGCGCTCGAGGGCGGCTGGCACGCGTTCGCGAATGCCGCGGGTTCCATCCCGCCGCGCTTCGCGCGCCGACATATCCGACAGCGCTTGGGCCACTTTCTGATCGAGTTCCGGCATGACGCACCCCCCTGTGTCTTTCTTACACATATTCCGCGGTGCTGGGCGAAATCCTTTTTCTTGGTGGTCGCGGGCGGTATACTGAATCAAAGTGTGATTTTACATACCCAATAAAAGGATGGGGTCCTATGCCATCGATCTTCACCCGCATCGTCAATGGGGAACTGCCCAGCCATCGAATCGCGGAAAACGAGGAATTTCTAGCGTTTCTCGATATTCGTCCGGTGTCGCCGGGACACACGCTGGTGATTCCGAAGCAGGAAGTTGACTACTTCTTCGACCTTGATGACGGTCTCTTGTCGCGGATTATGGTGTTCGCAAAGCCGGTCAGCCGGGCGATCCAGCAGGTGACTGGCGCCGAGCGCATTGGCGCCGTCGTGGCGGGATTCGACGTGCCGCACGCGCATCTCCATCTCATTCCGGCCAATGTCATGGCTGATTTGGATTTTGCCCGCGCGACCAGCGTCCCGCAGGAAGAGTTGGCCAAAATGGCGGAGAAGATCCGCGAGGCTCTGGGTCGTTGATGCGCACGCGGCTCACCGAGCTTCTGGGCCTCACCCGGCCTATCATTCAAGGAGGGCTCGCCTATTTGGCCCGCGCAGAGTTGGCTGCGGCGGTGTCTCAGGCTGGTGGACTCGGTCAGATTACGGCAACGACGCTGGAGAGCCCTCAGGCATTGGCATCGGAAATTGCCCGGGTCCGGGCACTCACGGATCGGCCGTTCGGCGTAAATTTTGCCTTGGGTCATCGACCCATTGACGATTTGTTGGAGACGGCCTTGGCGGCGCACGTCCCGGTGGTCTCCCTCACGGGCGGGAATCCGGCACCTTATGCCGAGCGCATCTTGGGGGCAGGTGCCCATCTCCTGGTGCTGGTCGCTGGCGTGCGGGCCGCCAAGAAGGCAGAATCGCTGGGCGCTTCCGCGATTATCGGCGTCGGTGTGGAAGGCGGCGGGCACCTGGGACGGGACGACGTGGGCACCATGGTGCTGACCCGCCGCCTGCTTGACGCGGTCGGCGTCCCGGTTGTCGCCTCGGGAGGCTTGGCAGACGGACGCCAGATGGCGGCGGCGCTGGCCATGGGAGCGGCGGGCATCGAAATGGGGACTCGGTTTGTGGCGACACAGGAATGCATCGCCCATCCGCGCTACAAAGAGGCGCTGATGTCCCATGACATCCATGAGACGACCATCATTGAACGCGCCATTGGACGACCCGGGCGGGCTCTCCCATCGACGCATGTCACGTCGATCCAGCAAAAGGAGTCGGAGAACCCCTCGCTGGAGGAGCTCTTGCCCTATATTCGCGGCGAGGTGAATTATCGAAGCGCCGTCGAGGGAGCATTGGACGAAGGCTTTGTCTGGGCCGGGCAGGCCACGGGGCTTATCCATGACGTGCCGACCGTTCGAGAGCTGTTGGACCGGATGGAGCGGGAAGCGCGCGAATCGATGCAGTTGCTGGCGCGCGTGTTTGAACGGGGCAATGGCCATCATGATTGAGGGGGATTTTGTGGAACCGATTTTATTTGTTTTTACGGGGCCTTCAGGGGCTGGGAAGGGCTCCGTGATGCGCGCCTTGTTGGAACGGGACAGCACGCTGCGCAAGGTGGTCACCTATACGACCCGCCAACCGCGGGAAGGTGAAGTGGACGGCTTTGACTACCGGTTTGTCACCGTGGACGCGTTTCAGGAACTGGTCAATCAAGGCCAGATGTTTGAATATGAGCAGGTGTACCAGGACCACTACTACGGCTCGCCAAAAGAGCTGTTCGTGCCTGACCATGACGGCGTTATTGAGCTGGATTACAAGGGCCGGCTCAAATATACGGCCCGGCATCGCCGCGTCGTTGCCATCTTTCTCTTGCCCCCGAGTCTCGAGGAACTGAAGCGGCGCATTCTGCAGCGCTCTCAGGTGGACAACCTGTCAGCACGCTTGCGCAATGCGATTGAGCAAGTGCGTCATGCGCAGTCCTATGACTACATTGTGAAGAATGATCGCCTGGACGAGTGCGTGGAGCGCGTGGAGACCATCATTCGCGCTGAACGCCATCGGCGCCTCGGCCAAACCGAACTATCGGCCATGCTCAAGGATTTGCGGGACGATCCGTAGTGCGTGTGGCGTTGTTGGCCGACGCCGCGAGCGTGCACAGCCAGCGCTGGGCGGTCGCGCTGACGGCACAGGGAGTCGAGGTGGCGATTTGGTCTGAACGGGAGTGGCCCAACGCACCCTCGACACTTCCGGTCCACCGGCTTCGTCCGGCGGGGCGGAACCTCCTTTCAGCGGGGCGGCAGTTGAGGCGCGAGTTGGACCGTTTTCAGCCCGATGTGGTGCACGCGCATTACGTATCGCGATACGGCCTCTATGGAGCCTTGGCCAATCGCCACCCTCTTGTCATGTCGGTCTGGGGAGCCGATGTGGAGGTGTTTCCGTATGAGCATCGCGGCCTAAACCGCACGGTGCTGCGCTGGATATTGCGCTACGCCGATGCGATTACGGCATCGAGCCAGTACCTTCAGCGCGTCACATCGCGCGATGCCCGGCAACCTGTCGCGGTCATTCCTTTTGGCATCGATCTGGCGCATTTTCGTCCTCATCCCCCAAATCCCGGGGGGCCTCTCCGGTGGATTATCAATAAGGCGCTTGAGCCGGTGTATGGCATCGACATCCTGCTTCCCGTCATGAAGGATTTAATGGGGGAAGGGCCGTGGGAAGGACGCATTCTGGGCGACGGATCGGCCCGTCAAGCCATCAGCGAGCAAATCGCGGCGCTTGGACTGTCCGATCGCGTCTCGCTCGTTGGACGGGTCACTCCCGAGGATTTGCCCGAAGCGTTGGCTTGGGCAGATGTAGGACTGTATCCGTCGCGCCGCGAGTCGTTCGGCGTGGCGCCCCTGGAAATGCAAGCCCTGGGCCGTGCCGTCATGGCGCATCGACTGGGCGGATTGCCGGAAGTGGTCAAGGAGCGTGAGACCGGGTATCTGGTGACGCCGGACTCCTTCTCGGCCTGGCATGCCCTGCTTGCCGACGCTGTGCGAAATCCAGATGCGATTCGGTCCATGGGCCAGCAGGGACCGGCTTTTGTCAAAGAGCATTATGATTTCCACGGCAACGTGGAGGCCATGATGGCGCTTTATGATAAGGCTATAGGGCGTTGAGAGCCGGGTAGGAAGGAGAGAGTTCATGACAGAGCGGGATATTGTCATCATGAGCGTTGACCGCTCACAGCCTGATGTGGTGTTGGTCAACACGGCGGTCGAGTTTTTGCATTGCCCGATCCGGTTCCCCAAAGAGACTTTGCGGGGGCTCGGCTATACGGTGTTTCGGCCGCAGAAGCTAAAGCCCATCATTCATGCGGTGATTTTCCGGCACATTGCGCGGCACGGGGGAAAGCTTCCCTTGGGGGGCATTGTGCTGGATGCCGATGACATTGAGGGTCTGCCGCCGAATCCCGTCAAGAAGTAGCGGCAGGGCGGTAGTAGTTGCTTTGGTAATAGAGGAGCGGGTCACTGGGATTCAAAAGCCCTAGGTTGTCGACATGGCCAATCACGATGTGGTGATCGCCGGCGGGGATAATGTTCTCGACGGAGCAGTCCAAAAAGGCCAACCCATCCGCTAAATAGGGGATGCCGTCAATCCCTTCGCGGCAGTTGAGACTCTGGAACAACTCCTCTTGCGGTCCCGTCAGCGCAAACCGTTGGCTCAGCGCTTCCTGGCGGTCGGCTAAAATGCTGACGGTGAAGCGATGAGACTCCTGCACCGTCTGAAAGGTGTCGGATCGGTTGTCAGCGCAAAACAGCACCAAGGGCGGTGTGAGTGATACGGAAGTGAAGGAGTTGACCGTCATGCCGTGGGTGGTGCGCGCGGTGCGACTGATGACAACGGTGATGCCGGTCGCAAACTGAGCGAGTGTCTCGCGGAAAATCTTGGTGTCCAAACTTGTCCCTCGTTTCTCCTGTCATCATATCATATTGTTGGACAGTTCGAGATGGACGATTAATCACCCGGTGCATACCGGGAGGGAGGAAGGGAAATTATGTTAACGTCACGGGAAACAGAGCTCTATATTCTGGGAGGGGCACGGACCCCATTCGGGACGTATGGAGGGAGCTTAAAGGATGTCGACGCGGTGACGCTCGGCGCCATCGCGGCGAAGGGCGCACTGGAGCGGGCAGGGGTGCCGGCGGAGGCGATTGATTTCTCGGTGGTTGGGGGTGTTTTGCCGTCAGCGCCGGACTTTGCCTATTTGGCCCGCCATGTTGCGCTGAATGCCGGCCTGCCCGTTGAGGCCGACAGCCTGACGGTCAATCGGCTTTGTGGATCGGGGCTTCAAGCGGTGGTCTCGGCCGCCCAGTCCCTCATCTTGGGAGATGGCGAGGTCGCTTTGGTGGGAGGCAGTGAAAACATGAGCCAAGCACCTTATGCCCTCCGCAACAGTCGCTGGGGGATTAAGAGCGGGCCGCCGCAATTGGACGACACGCTGCAATCCACCTTAACCGACTTGGGCTGTGGCTTGGGCATGGGGATGACCGCGGAAAACTTGGCCCGGGAGTATGCCATCTCGCGTGAGGAGCAGGATGTGTTCTCCGCATTGAGCCACTCGAGGGCGCATCAATCCCGTGAGGCGGGCGTCTTCAAGGAGGAAATCGTGCCTGTGCCCATCACGGTGAGGGGCAAGACCGTATTGGTGGATACGGATGAACATATCCGCCCGGATACCACACCGGACACACTAAGTCGCCTGAAGCCGGTGTTTTTGGAGAATGGGACGGTCACCGCGGGCAACGCCTCGGGGATTAATGACGGAGCGGCCATGCTGGTGGTGGCTACAGGAGATTTCGTTCGGACCCATGGACTCAAGCCATGGGCTCGGATTGTCAGTTATGCGGTGGCCGGGGTTGACCCCAAAATCATGGGCATCGGCCCGGTGCCGGCATCTCAAAAGGCACTGGAGCGGGCCGGATTGGACATCGAGGAGGTGGAGCGCGTGGAAATCAATGAGGCTTTCGCAGCGCAGTACCTTTCCGTAGAGAAAGCGTTGGGGCTCAACCGCGAACGCACCAATGTGCATGGCGGGGCGATTGCTCTCGGTCATCCGGTAGGTGCCTCCGGAGCGCGGCTCTTGCTGACGCTGATTCATGAGCTGCGCCGCTCCGCGGTGCATTACGGGCTGGCGTCGCTGTGCATTGGGGGAGGCCAGGGCATCGCAATGGTGATTGAAACGGTATGAGGCGATGGATTTCGCGCGGAGCGGCCGCCCTCGCTATGGGCGGCCTTTTCGCCGGGATCTGGCACTTGGCCCATCATCGCTATGCGTTGCCCCACTCTCCGTATCACTTAAGCCCGGTCGAGGAGGCCCGCCTCACGCATTACTTTCCGGATGCTGCCCGGCATGGGAACTATGAGGTCACAGCCGAGACCTTGAAGCGTTGGATGGAGGCAGGGACTCCGCTCGTGCTGATTGATGTGCGGCAGCCCGGAGGCGCCAAAGGCTTTCGGAGCGGTCACATTGAGGGTGCCCTTAACATTCCGTTGCAGTGGATGGGCCGAGAACTGACGGCTCATCATCCATACACCGAGCGACTTCCCTTTGCCAGCCAGAGTGAGGGGCACTATGAGGCCACTATCCAGTTTTTTCCCCTGCCGCGCCACGAGCGCATTGTGGTGATGTGTTACGACGGCAACGGCGGGCAAATGACGCCCGCGCTTCTGAGAACGCTGGGCTATGACGCCTATGGACTGAAGGATGGCGTAGCCTTATGGAATGACAAGCTCAATGTCTGGCCTCGATGGGCCGATGCGGCTGCTGCCGTGAACTGGCCGGTCGCTGCGGGGGACCAGGGGGCATTCTCCCTGCAGAAACCCACAGCCGGAGACGACCGTCTGGGACTTTCTGCTGCTCGCCGCGTGGCGGCGTTTTTCCGCCAAGCCCGTCATCCCTATCCGACGGGTTACGCCTACCCGTGGACCATCGAACCCGACGCGCTGGCTGCCGACCTGGCGAGCCCGCATCCACCCCAGGTAATAGACCTTCGATCCCCAGAGGCTTTTCGCCGCAGCCACATTCCGCACAGCATCAACATCCCATTTCAGGATTTGGGCGCCAATCTGAATCGCATCAACCCGGCGGAACGGGTGGTCTTGGTGAGCCAGTCACTGCAACGGGCGGCTCAAGCCAATGCCATTATGCGTCTCATGGGATATCGTTCCGATGTCCTTAAACAGGGGTTGGCTGACTGGAATCGGTCGCTTGATACCGTCCCTCACTCCCATGAGTATCCCGTGGTGCGGGGCAAATAGGAAATTTTGCCTATCGACAGGAATTCCCCCGCCGCATGTCGAATCGTGTCCCCAACAAGGAGGGCCCCATGGCCAAATTGACCATTGGACGGCGCATGAAGCGCGAATTCCACCAAATGATTGAGGATGGCTCGATTCAGACCATCTACCAACCTGTAGTGCCTTTTAACGGCTGCGAAGCCATCGGCTACGAAGCATTGAGTCGCGGGTCCGTGCCGTCATTGGCCAGTCCGTTGACGCTCTTTGCGGTGGCGGAGGAAGAGTCGATGGGGCCGCGGCTGGATCAACTCTGTTGCCGTCGTGCCATCGAAAACTTCCCCATGAAGGACCGGGAAAATGCCCTGCTCTTCATCAATCTTCTCCCGGAGACGCTGGAAATGGGAGCCGTCACTCGCGATCGGCTGGAAGCCTGGGTGCACGCCAGCGGCCTTACCCCCCACCGTGTCGTACTGGAAGTGACGGAGCGGGAAATGACGGATCCGTCACGGTTCTATACCGAGGTGTCCCGACTTCGCCAAGCTGGCTTCCGCTTTGCTGTGGATGATGTGGGAACCGGATACAGCAATTTCTCGCTGTTGGCCGATTTAGTGCCCGAGTTCTTCAAATTGGATCTCGACTTTGTGCGCTTGACGCGCGTTCGTCCGGTGCGGCAGCTCTTGGTCGAGGCCCTGGTCCGGTTCGCTTCCCAAATTGGGGCCATGGTCGTGGCGGAAGGCATCGAATCAGTAGAAGATGCCGAGGTTTTCCGGTTATTGGGCGTCGAATTGGGACAAGGCTTCCTGTATTTGCCTGCCTGACAATTGTAAAAATTTTCCTTGCGCGTTATACTGGATCTATGCCAAAGGCACTCCGGGCGAAAGCCCGGGTCGCAAAGCCATAGGGTCTACAGTCCTCAGCAAAGGGGGCCACGACAGCCGTGCTGCCAAATCCGCATGGGGATGACACATCGTCCAGATTTCCGCCACATGAGCGCTATCAGGGAATTTACACCCGAGGGTTGGTTTTGCGCGCCTTGGTGGCGTTGTTCATTTTGTGGAACGTCATGGCGTTTCCCGGGCAAAGCTTGCCGCATGCGTGGGTTTCCGGTGTCCTCGTGGCTGTAGTGGATGGACTGGCTTGGCTGGCGCGCCGCCAGCGGCGTGAATCCATTGTGCTGTGGGCGATGGTGACCACGGCCTTCGATTTAATCCTCGGACTGGTGGCACTGACCGAGTTTTCGGGAACGGTTCAATCCAAGGCGCCTGCCGTTCTTCCGGTCGTTGGCATTGAGCTTATTGCGTATTGGGGATGGATTGGCCACTGGATCGCGATGGGATACAGCGCGGTCGCCATTGTGGCGTTGTGGCCCTTTCCCTTGCGGCAGGTGACGGCGAGCAGCATCAATCATATGATCTTTTGGCTGGCGGTCAATTTTCTCATGATCGGCAGCGTGGCCGTCTTCTTGCAGAACGCGAATCCGCCGGAGCCCGAAGTGCCCGGCTTGACGGCGCGTGAGCGGGAGGTTTATGGACTAATGAAGGCCGGGCATACCCAAAAGGACATCGCCGCCCTGCTGCACATTGAGCGCAGCACCGTCAAAAGCCATGTCCAGCATATCCATCGAAAAATGGGATTGGACGAGCCGTCAGACGAGTCCTAGGGGGATGAGGCGCTCCTCCCAGACTCTCTCCTCCCCTGATGACAAGATTCCTCCGCGCTCCACCACAAAATCCCCCTTCTCGCACCCTACCGTTGGCTGATACACCTAAACCAGCCGGTCGTCCACATTTTGGGAAGGGGGTAGTTATCATGGTTGCTGCATTCCACTATGCCGTCCAAAGCGGCGTGCCCATCGTCACCGCCGCCATCGTGAAACTCTGGCTGGATGCTTCTCCACGCCTCTCGATTCCCCGTGCCTCCCTGGCCATCAGTGAATGTCTCACGTTGTTGGCTGCCCTCGGATCCGGTCCTTGGAAGTGGGGTTCCCTCCCCGGCCTCTTAATGGCCGGGCTGGCCTCCGCTGCCTGGGCGGAGCGTCTGATGCCTCAGCGTGAAAGGACTCACCCGGCCCATTGGCAGGAAGACGAGACCATGGTATTGGGCCTTAATGGCCGGCTAGACGGTTGCCTCGTGCTGGACTCCCACCGCACTGTGACCTTTCACGGTGTGGAGGATCCGTCGGAAACTCCCTGAATGCAGAGAACCCGGCGAGTGCCGGGTCCTCCGACGATCGATCTTCTGAACCTCTAGGCGCGCGCTGCCCCAATCTTGTCCAGAATCCAGGCATACTCCTCGGCGAGTTCGTTCAAGTGCGCAAACCGTCCGGAAGACCCGCCGTGCCCGGCACCCATGTGGGTCTTCAGCAGCAATTGATTCTGGTCGGTCTTGGTGTCGCGAAGCCGTGCCACCCATTTGGCGGGCTCAAAGTACCCCACGCGGGGATCGTTGAGGCCGGTATAGACCAGCATGTGGGGATAGGCTTTGGCCGCGACATTGTCGTAAGGACTGTACGACTTCATATAAGCGTAGTACTCCGGGTCTTCCGGATTTCCCCATTCATCCCATTCCAGGCTGGTTAGCGGAATGCTGGCGTCCAGCATGGTCGTGACGACGTCGACAAAGGGGACCCCCGGGGCCACCGCCCGGAACAGATCAGGCCGCAGGTTGAGGATGGCGCCCATCAATAAGCCGCCGGCGCTGCGCCCACGGGCCGCCAGTTGGCCAGCGGTCGTGATGCCCTCCTGAATCAGGTGTTCGGCTGCCGCGATGAAGTCGGTAAAGGTATTGCGCTTCTTCAGTAGCTTTCCGTCTTCGTACCAGCTGTGACCCATTTCGGATCCACCGCGCACATGAGCGATGACGTAAATGATGCCACGGTCGAGAAGGGGAAGCCGTGCGGCGTCAAATGTCGGATTGGAATTGGCGCCATAGGATCCATATCCGTAGAGAATGGTCGGTGCCGGCGTGTGCAGCAGGCTCTCCTTACGGGCCACCAAGGAGAGCGGCACGTGGGTCCCGTCGTCGGCGGTCGCCCATAAGCGCTGTTCGACATAATCGGCGCGGTTGTACTGCCGGACCGGCTCTTCGCGCAAAAGCGCCTTCTCTCCAGTGACGAGATTGACGGCGTAGTCAGAGGGCGGCGTCAACAGCGACTGATACCGGATTAAAACCTCGGCGGTGTCGTAGCTTAAGTTGTGCCCAGGGGTCACGGTATAGAGCTCCTCATCCCATGTCAGTCGACGCAGTTGACTGTTTTGATAGAGCCACAGTTGGGTCAGCCCGTCTTCACGGCCATAAATCAAGAGCCCGGTTTGGAAGGGCAGCACCATTTGCCAATACCGCTTCGCATCGTAGGGGATGAGAGGCTTTTGTCGGGCGGGATCGGGGGCCTCCGCATCAACCGCCAACAGGGTGAAGTTGTGCGCACCCTCGTTAGTGAGGTTCAAAATGGAGCCGTCCCAGTGCTCAAGTGAGTACAGGATTCCGGCGCGCCGTGGCTGGAAGACGTGAAAGGCCGCTTCAGGCTCATCTGCCCGGAGGTAGCGCACTTCACTCGTGGTCTTGGTGTCAGAGGTCAGAAACAGGAAATCCCCGCTCCGGGAGGTTTCTAGCCCGAGGGTAAAGGTAATGTCGTCCTCTTGATACAAGAGCGCATCAGATTCCCCTGACCCGAGGCGATGCCGCCACAATTGATAGGGGCGCTGGCTTTCATCGACGGTCACGTAAAAGACGTATTGTCCCGTTTTGTCCCAGGCGACGCTGCCGCCGATAAAGACGTTCTGGATGGGCGCGTCGATGAAGGCGCCGGTGTCCAAGTCTTTGATCGAAAGCGTGTAGCGGTCGGTGCCGTCGTGGTTCTCCAAGTAGGCCAAGCGTCGATGGTCAGGGCTTGCCAGGACGGTGGTGACGCTTAGGAAATCACCGTCTCCCATTAGGCTGTTGACATCCAAGATTACTTCTTCCGGCGCCGATTCCAGGGCGGCCCGATGGGCAGCCCGGCGCCGGTAATAGGTGCGGTACTGATGCCCTGGATTGATGCGGGAGTAGTAGAAATAGGGCCCGTTCTGCGCCGGGATGACCTCTTCGGCTTCCGGAATGCGAGCCAGCATGTCTTGAAAAAGGGCCTCCTGAAAAGCGCGGAGCGGCCGCATTTGCTCGTCGAAGTACGCGTTCTCGGCTTCGAGATAGGCGATGACCTCAGGGTTGTGCTTGTCGCGAAGCCAGTAATAATCGTCCGGCCGCACATCGCCGTGAAGGGCATGCGGATGGGGATGCTTTGCTGCAATGGGTGGATTCATGATGTCCTCCTTGTAGGTGGTCTTTGGAGAGTTCGCCAGTTTTTCCCCAATTCCTCCGACTTCAGGCGTCAGGTTCGGCGGAGAGAATGCGCGCCCACTCGACCAAGATGTATCGCCGCTGACTGACCACGTACACCTGAATCCAACGTGTCTCAAGCGTTACGGGTATTACCGCCTCGGTTCGCGGGACCGTTTCGCCCTGGGCCTGAAAGGTGAGTCGCACGGGGAGGCCGCTGCGTTGCGCCTGCACCATCAAGTCACGGAGGGACTCGCGCGACACCTCCGGTTCACGGCCGGGATTGGGCAGGTGAATGGACCATGAAGGCCGCGGATCGGTCGGGAAATGGCGGGCCGAAAGCTCATCTTCCCGCTCGCTCGGCTTCAACACTTCGGACAGAATCGGTGTGCCGGCCTTTTCAAGCCGCTTCATCACGTCCTTGATGCGATCGGCCGGGATGATGACATCCTGCGGCGACAGGCGTCCCAGGGCATTGCTGCCCAAGAGCGTCTCGACGTCACGCGAATCCTCAGGACGCTGGCTGTGGACAATGGTCACCTCCATGATGCGATGGCGCCCCGCCGCCCGATACCAGTCCTCCAAGTTGACGCGGACGTTGTCCGGCACGGGATTGCGGGCGAGTTCCTGGAGCGCCTCGACATGGGTGTCCGCCGTGAGTCCCGCTTCAATCCCCCGCTTGACGCTGGCTTGATCGAGGCGATAGGTCGAGACACGGTCCGATTTGACACGGCTGGCCAAAGCGTCGAGACGCCAGCGTTCCGCCAGGGAAGTGTCCGGCGGGACTAAGATTTCCCCGGTCGGCTGGATGAGGCTTTGGGCGGGCGCGGGTTGTTCAAACTGTCCCCGCAGGGCCGCGTAGGCGCTCGCGGTGAGACGCCCCGCCTCGGTGCCTGTCATCTCCCAGAAGTCCATGAGGATCAGTGCGCCGATGGATTGGTTCAAGAGGTAGGGACTGCGGACCGTCTCCATCCCTATTGAAGCCAGCCAGCGGACGGCGGCGGAAATGTCGAGGCTCTGATTTGGTTCCAGAAGGCTCGCCAGGGAAATCCAGGCCAGCTCCGGCCACGCCGTGCGGCCTGGGTCAAAGACATGTTCGCTGAGATGTTGAAAAAGAGCTTGCGGCGTTTTGGCAAAGAGCGCCTCGACGTCACTTTCGGACACCTCATAGCGATAGGGATATTCGACGGAGGTTAGCAGAAAGAGCCGAGTCAAGGTCATCAGCAAGTAATCCACGGCCGGTCCTTCGATGAGGGAGGTCCGCTGCCAGAGGAGCTTTTCGAGCTTGTTTTTCTGACGGCGGTAGACATCGCCCTGAGTTGTCAGCAGGAGGGTTTCCTGACGTGCATAAGAGAGAAACTGGAACAGATCATGCCAAAGCGGGGTCCATATGGGTGATGGGCCAATCGTACGCGTCGGGGCGTCCGTACTGATCTGCTGCCAAGGGATGTCCCATAGTGCCGGCAGCAGTGCCGGCATCAATTCCCACGGCATCAGCGCATAGCTTTGGTAGGGACCATATTGGGTCTCGAAGACCCATCCGGCGCGCGAAAGTTCCTCAACCCCGGCGGCAAGCCGGCTGCGGCGCGCAATGTTCCGCCATTGTCCATTTTGCAACACCCAGCTTTTGAGCGCGCTTAGCGCATCTTCCGAGGCATGCCGCACCACTTGGAGCACGCCATCGGTATCGAGCAATGCGTGGGCCAAGTCGCTGGGCTGATGGCTTTTAGCCCCCAGCGTTTGCTTCAGTTGGCCCCGTTCAACGTCGCTCAGGGAATCGAGAATGGTGCCGATCGACCGAAGTATCGGGCTCATGGCTGGCCTAGGCGAAACGGGATCACGGGAGCCATGCGCTCCTCTGGAGTACCGTCCGCCGATGCGTGGGCGATTTCATAGCGGTAGCCCTGTTCGCATAAAAACAACTGGCGCTTTTGAGCAAATTCCTGCTCCTTGGTATCCTCGGACACCACACTATAAAAAGTGGCCATGGAACCATCGCTTTTGGGACGGAGAATGCGTCCCAGCCGCTGAGCCTCCTCTTGGCGGCTGCCAAAGGTGCCGCTGATTTGAATGGCCACGTTGGCATCCGGCAAATCAATGGCGAAGTTCCCGACTTTGGAGACGAAGAGCACCGGGAGTTCGCCGGTGCGAAAGGCGCCGTAGAGGCGCTCCCGCTCGCGATTGGGCGTCTTTCCCGTGATTAACGGGGCCCGGAAGCGCTCGGCCATACGTTCCAATTGGCCCAGATATTGGCCGATGACGAGGACGTGGTCCGATTGATGTTCATGCAAGAGTTCTTCCACCACCAAGGCCTTGGAGGGATTCTCGGCGGCGATCCGGATGCGCTCCGCGTCTTCTGCCACGGCATAGGACTCCCGTTGGGTCTCCCCCAGCTTCACGCGGATTTCGCGGCATCGCGCCGTCGCAATCCAGCCCTGCTGCTCCAGCACCTTCCAGGGCATGTCGAAGCGCTTGGGGCCAATTAGGGCAAACACGTCCTCCGCCCGCCCGTCCTCGCGAATCAAGGTGGCGGTCAATCCCAAGCGGCGGCGCGCCTGAAGGCTGGCCGTCAATCGGAACATGGGCGCCGGCAGGAGATGCACTTCGTCATAGAGGATGAGTCCCCAAGGATGGGCGTCAAGAGCCTGAAAGTGCGGGAATTGCTCGTTCTGCCGGTGCGTTAGCATTTGATAGGTCGTGACCGTTACAGGCCGAATGTCTTTGACTGCGGCGCTGTATTCGCCAACATGGTCAGGGGAGAGCGTCGTTTTTTCGAGGATTTCGCGCTGCCATTGATGGAGCGCCGCCGTTGACGTGGTCAAAATCAGGGTATGGGTCTGCGCCATCAGCATCGCGCCCAGCCCCACGACTGTTTTGCCGGCTCCACACGGCAGCACAACCACACCATTGCCGCGGTCCACCCGTCCCTCGCCCCAAAAGGCCCGCACTGCATCTTCCTGGTAATGGCGCAAGCGGAAGGGCTCGCCGTTCGGGAGCGCATCCACCAAGTCCATCGGGAGCGGTGCCCCTGGTTCATAGCCGGCCACATCGTCAATCGGCCATCCCGCTTTGGCGAGCGCTTGCTTCAATAGCCCGCGGTATTCGGGGCGTATGCGAAATCCGGGGTGCAGCGGTTCGTCCAGGTAGGGGATGACCGCCTTGGTGCGCCCGACTTGGGTCAGCGCCAGCGCGTCGTCCGATGTGAGCCATAGCCCGTCCCCGTCAGGCGCTTTAAGGAGCTTGAGGCGGCCAAAGCGCACGTCTTGGTCACGCACGAACTGTGCCACAGTCTCCGGGACAGGGTATTGCGAATACCGTGCCAGTGCCTCAATCACTTGCGCGGCGGACAGCCCCGCCGCCATGGCATTCCAGAGGGACAGCGCGCTTAATTGATAGGTATGGATGTGCTCGGGACTTTTCACCAGTTCGGCAAAGCTCGCCAACGCGTCGCGAGCGTCTTCGTACTGTGGGTTGTCCACCTCAAGAAGAATGGTGCGATCGCTTTGCACAATCACCGGTAAGCGTGCGATAGGGTTCACCCCCGTTTCGGTATCTTGTTATTGTACCGCATGGCGTCAGGCGGGGCTATCAAAGCCGTAGGCTGGGAACCGGGCCGCAATCTCCTTTAAGGTGGCGCGATTGGCGGCCAGCATCCGGTGATGGTCGCGAATGCGCGGGTAATCGCGGGGATCGTCAAAGAGCCCGCGGGGGAGCTGCGTAACGGATTCAGGCTGCCATGCTGCCAGCCACTCCTCGGGAATGGCTGTATCCGGAGCGATGGCCTGGCGGCTCATCTGAGCCCACAAAATGGTCCACGCCCGGGGGACCACGGAGAGCACCTGGTATCCGCCTCCGCCGGTGGCGAGCCATCGACCGTTCGCGTAGGCGTCCACCCACTGGCTCAGCAGCCGCGGCACCGCGTCATAGAGGCGGGTGCTGGCGCAGAGGTCGGCCAGAGGGTCCCGGTAATGGCTGTCGCAGCCGTGCTGCGAGACGACAATGTCTGGCTGAAACCGTTCCATCACGCGGGGCACGATGGTCGAAAAGGCTTCCAGCCAGGAATCATCATCTGTTGCGGGGGCTAAGGGAACGTTGAGCGTCGTGCCCTGGCCATCACCTGTGCCGATTTCTTCGACTGAACCAGTGCCTGGAAAGAGAAACTGTCCCGATTCATGCAGCGACAGCACGAACACCTGGGGATCATCGTAAAAGGCATCTTGCACGCCATCGCCGTGGTGTGCATCGGTGTCCACATAGAGAATCCGCCAGCCGGTTTCCCGCTGGATGAAGCGCATGGCGACCACCAAGTCGTTGTAGATGCAGAAGCCCGAGGCATGGCCTCGTCCCGCATGGTGCAAACCGCCCGCGAGGTTGAGGACGCGTTGGGCGGATCCGTTGACGAGCTCCTGGGCAGCTTTTATGGTTCCGCCAACCGCTAGGCTGGCCGCTTCATGCATGCCGGCAAAAACCGGGTTATCGTCCGTGCCCAAGCCTAGACGCTCGATGCCGTGCGTTTTTTTCCCGGTTTGGCTGAGGCGTTGAACCAAATCGATATAGTGTGGAGAATGGGCTAACGACAAGAGCTCTGATGAGGCCGCCTCAGGCGAAACCACACGGTCGGCTTGCAGCAGTCCGAGACCCTTGGCCAAATCGTACGTGGCCTTCAACCGTTTCGGGTTGAAGGGATGGTCAGGATGAAATTCGTAGTCTAAGAAGGCCTCGTCATAGACAAACAGGGCTGGAACCACGGCTATCTCCCCTGATGGAACCACTATTGGCTATAATTGTAGCACGAGCAGTCAGAGGTGATGAGGATGCGGATTATCCTGCGCGACGGCCGCGTTGCCGAACTGAGGCCGCCTGAACCAACGTCTCACGACCGCGAGCGGCTGAAAGCGCTGTTTCGGCGGGCGTCTCCCGACAGTCTCTACTTCCGGTTTTTCCACGTTATGCGTGAGGTGAGCGATGCTGAGCTGGATCAGATGATCCGGTTGGCCCCTGGTGATGCCTATGCCCTGGTCTGCGATGCTGGGGATTCCTTTCTGGCCATTGGCAACTATGCCCGTTCTGGACCGAATACAGCTGAGGTGGCCTTCTTCGTGGATGACCGACTGCAGGGACGCGGGCTCGGCACCTTGTTGCTGGAACACCTGGCCGACGCGGGATGGCGCGATGGATTCCGGGAATTTGTCGCCTTTGTCCTCAACGACAATCATCGCATGCTCCGGGTGTTTCGATCGAGTGGATTCGCCATATCGCAGCATTGGAAGGATGGGGCCCTCGAACTTACCTTGCCGCTGGTGTTGACCGAGCGGCAACGGAGCCTTGTCGCGCTTCGCGAAAAGTTGGCATCGGCGGCATCGCTCCAACCCTTTTTCCATCCCCGCACTGTGGCCGTGGTCGGAGCATCCCGGGCGGACGATCGGTTGGGCCATCGGATGCTGCGCCATCTCATCGACGGCGGTTTCCAGGGCACGGTGTATCCGGTTAATCGGGAAGCCTCCGCGGTCCTTTCGATTCGAGCGTACCCGCGTCTCGCCGATATCCCCGAGCCGGTCGATTTGGCCATTATTGTGGTGCCGGCCCGCGAACTCCTCCCCGTCATCAATGACGCCATTTACGCGGGAGTGCGCGGCGTTGTCATCGCCACTTCCGGGCTTAGCGACGCTGGCCAGGAAGGCAAGGCGCTGGAGCAAACCATCGTGGCCAAACTGAGGCAAGCCGGCATCCGGCTGGTAGGCCCAAGCTCAATGGGGCTCCTGTCGACGGAAGAGGACGTCAGCATGAACGCCAGCTTGGCCCCGCAATTGCCGCGACGAGGCCGATTGGCGGTCGCCAGCCATTCGGGGGCGCTGGGAATTGCCATTATGAACTACGCCGATCGGATGGGACTCGGCATTTCCAGTTTCGTTAGCCTCGGCAACAAACCGGACGTCTCTGTCAATGATCTGCTGCAGTATTGGGAGGACGATCCCGAGACGGACGCTATCATGCTGTACATGGAGTCATTCGGCAACCCGCGGAAGTTCTCGCAAATCACCCGCCGTCTGACTCGCCACAAGCCCATCTTGGCGGTGAAAAGCGCTCGGACGCGACGCACGGCGCCCGACGTATCGCTGGCTCATTTGCACTGGGACATGGCGGACGCCCCGGTCGACGCGTTGTTCCGGCAGTCTGGGATCATTCGCGCGGACACGCTGGAGGAACTGTTTGACGTGGCGGCCATTCTGACCACTCAGCCGCTGCCGCGCGGCAACCGGGTTGGCATCGTGACCAACAGCGCTGCCGGCACCGTGCTGGCCGAGGACTCCATCCATACTCTCGGATTGGAACTGGCCGCTACCATTGATGTGGGCTTCGATCAGTTGGCCAAAGGCTACGAAGCGGCCATTCCTTCACTCTTGAATCGGGCGGACTTGGATGCGCTGGTCATTCTGTTTGTGCCGGTCAGCGAAGCGGAGACGGCGGATGTGCTAGCCGTCATTCAGGATGCGGTCGGACAGTATTTTGCGACCACGGAAGAACCGATTCCGATTGTGGCCAATGTCCTGTTATCAAACCCGTTGGTCAATCGTTTCCTCGATGTAGGAGCGCGGGCCATTCCGGTGTATGCATTTCCGGAAACGGCGCTACGTGCGCTGGCGCGGGTGCGTGACTACGGGAAGTATGTCGAACAGCTGCCAGGCCGGGTGGTGGACCTGCCGAACGCGAACCCGGGCCAAGCTCGGGAGCGGATTCGCGAGGCGCTGGAGGGCCGGCGCGAAACACGGCTGGATCGGGCAGCGGCGCAGCGTGCGCTGACCGCCATGGGCATCGCTGTGCGCTGGGCGGATTCCATGGAAGAAGGCTTTGCCATTGCCATGGTGTCGGATGCGTTGTTTGGTCCCATCCTCGGCGTGAAGAGCGCCGATGGGGAGACGCGCATTCGCCTCGTGCCCTTGACTGATCAGGACGCCGGCCGGCTTGTTCCCCGGGCCGTCCGCGATGGGGGCCTGGAGTCGGCTTGGAGTGATGTGCTGTTTAGGCTCTCCCGGCTGGTTGAGGATTGTCCTGAGGTGCAGCGTCTCGAATTGGCCCCCGTGGCGATTGACGAGGACGGATTGGTAGTGGGGGATTGCATCATTGTCGCCGCTTCGCAGCATGTGAGTCCTGAATAGCCAACCTGTCGCAGGCTCCCCCTGTCTCTTTCGTTTTTGGAGAGGGGATAGTAAAATGAGATGACTTGCGCTCCATAGCGCAACTTAGATGAGGAGGAGACTTAAGACACATGGCTTTCATCATTACCGACCCTTGCATTGGCGTCAAAGATGCTTCGTGCGTGGAAGTTTGCCCCGTCGACTGCATTCACACCACGGATGATGCCGATCAATACTACATTGACCCGGAAGTTTGCATCGACTGCGGCGCATGTCAGCCGGAGTGCCCGGTAAGCGCCATTTACGAAGAGGATGAGGTTCCGTCCGAGTACCAAGCTTCCATCAAGCGGAATGCCGATTTCTTCAAGAAATAAAGCACGATGGAAATTGAACTGAAAGAGGCTGCGCGTCCTGAGGATGTGCTGGCCTTTACGGATGCTGTGCTGGCAGGCGAATCCAACTTGAATGCCAACTTGGCTAATATCGCGGCGCTGTTGAATCAATACTTGCCGCGCATCAACTGGGTCGGATTTTATCTCGCGGAACAGCCTTCCGGCGATTGGGTGCTTGGCCCCTTTGCCGGGAAGCCCGCCTGTACGCGGATTGCTCCCCATCAGGGAGTTGTGGGAACCGCTTTGGGAGCGGCGAGAACCGTAGTGGTGGACAACGTGCTCGAGTTTCCCGGACACATTGCCTGCGATGCGGACTCCCGTTCGGAAGTGGTGGTGCCCATTGTCCAGCAGGATATCGTGGTGGGTGGTCTGGATGTCGACAGCCCCGAATTCCAACGGTTTACCCCTGATGAGGTCGCGTTGTTGGAGGCGGTATGCCAAAAGCTCGGGGATCGTTGGTCAAGTTTTCATTGGTATTAGCGCCATTTCGTAAATGCCCTGCCGGATTGCCGGGAGGGCATTTTTATGTCCTCGTCGTGGGATCCCCGCCTTCGCCGGACGTGGATTTTTCCAACGACACGTGGCCGTGCGAAATCGTCCATAAGGCTTGGGGACCTGTTTGGGTGCCCATGGGACCGATGCGACCCGCTGAGAATGGGGCGGTGATTGCATGGCGGGACCAAAGCGTCCCGCCGTCATTCGTGTAGGCCAAGGTGACATCACGAATCACGGGTCCAACATGAGCGGGCTGATGAATAAAGCCCTTAGTCAATATGAAATCCATTAGTCTTCGCGTCCCGAACCAACAACTTCCCCTCGGCGATGACTCTAAGTCGATCGGCGCTCCGGTCGGTGTATACTTTAGTAATTGTAATTCACAATCGTTGTAATATATATTAATTGTAGAACCGCCAAGGAGGAATACCTATGGCAGACAACCCCATGCATTTACTCCGCACGATTGCGCGGCGATTTGCCCAGGTTCAACGGCGTACCTGGGCTTGTTGTACCCCTGCCACGGAGACGCAGTGTTTAATTCTTACCGAGCTCCACCAAGCGCCCGGGCTCTCCATTCGGGATTTGGCGGCCCGCATCGGGAGCGATCCCCCGTGGGTCAGCCGGGTGGTGGAGGGCCTGCGCGCTCAAGGATGGGTGGAACGGCATTCCGACCCTCAAGACCGGCGCCATGTTCAGGTGCGACTGACTGCTGCGGGGCAGCGCGAAGCGACCCAGCTCCACCTGGCCCTCAATCAGCAAGCCGAGGACCTCTTAGCCCAGTTGCCACCCGCACGGCGCGCCGCGACTATGGAGGCCCTGGCATGGCTAGCGGACGCCTTGGAGGCCGACTACGCCCGGCTCACGGTCAGCCCGGTGGCACCGGCGAACGTCGGCCGCGGAAATTCCGCGGTCTGAGCGGAGGGAGAGGTGGAATGATGACGCTCGCATCCATCGAGACCTTAGAGGGCGCCGACCACGACATCCTGTCCCTGCTCGATACGGTGGGTCTTCCCCGTCCCGATAAGTCCCCCATCGCGTTCTGGAAGCTCGCCCAGGGTCAATCCTGCGTCGGTGTCGTGGGGGCCGAGCGGTGGGGTTCGGTGGCGCTGTTGCGATCATTGGCGGTCAAACCCACGGCGCGCCATCGGGGATTCGCGACCCGCCTCGTCCGGGTGGCGCTGGAGTCTCTGCAACAACAGGGCATGCGGGAAGTCTGGCTGTTCACCGAAACGGCGCATGCCTATTTCCTGGAGTGGGGATTTCTCGACCGTCCCCGTTCGGACGGCCCCTGCGTGATCCTGGCGTCCCAGGAAGGCCGGGAGGCGTGTTCCACCAGTGCCGCCCTGATGGCGCTCGACCTGACCCGCCCCGTTCTTCACATCCGGAGAGCTCGGGCGACGGACGCCGCTGCTATTGCCCAAATCTACAACCAGGGCATCCGCAGCCGGATGGCCACCTTAGAAACCGCGGAGCGCACGCCGGAGGATCGCGCGGTGTGGCTCACCGAGCGGTCCGTGCGTTTTCCAGTGCTCGTCGCGCTCGATGCCCAAGGGGTGGCGGGCTGGCTGTCGTTGAATCCTTTTAGTCCCCGGGAGGCCTACCGTTCTGTGGCGGATGTGTCGGTGTACGTGGATGGCCGGGCGCGGCGGATGGGTGTGGGCAGCCGGCTGCTCCAAGCGGGGATCACCGAAGCGAGCCGTCAGGGCTTCCATAAGCTGGTGCTGACACTCTTTCCCGAAAACCACGCGGCTCGCGCGCTATACCTCCGTCACGGATTTCAAAGCGTCGGGATCTTGCGGCAACAGGGCGTGTTGGATGGTCGCTGGCGTGATACCGAGATGATGGACTATCTTTTACCACCGCCCTTGCCGACCGCCAGCGAACCCAGCGCCGATTCGCGCTCTTGAGCCCTGAGCATGACGCGGAAGGCCTGGCCTACGGTGGCGGGGTGTGCCGCCGCGGTCACGATTCAGCCCCTCCTACCGCCCCAGCGGTGCGGGGGCGACGAAAGAAGGGATTTCTGATGACACCGCGCACCTGGATGCGGCGGGCTCAACTGTTGGCGATGACGACGACGTTTGCGGACGTCGCGACTCCGCTCGTGTTGCCGTGGTATGGGTATATCCTCAGTCATTCGTTGGCCTTGATGGCCATCATGTTTTTGGCCGAGGCGCTGTTGCCGGTGGGCGTCGGTCTGGGGCTATCCGCACGTTTGGGTCAGCAACCGCCCGGCCGGCTTGTCCGCATTGGGCAGGGCGGGCGTAGCGTCATTTTTCTGGGGTTGCTAGGTACGCCTTGGCTCCCGCGCCATTGGATGATATGGACCGTTCTGGCGCTCGCCGCGGGGCTCAACGGTCTGTGCAGTGTCTTGGCGGAGGCGGGCATTCAATCGGCAATCCCGGGCGAGGGATCGGCGTTGACGGACTATGCGGGGCGTCTTCAGCGGGCGATCACCGTCACGAAGATGGTCGGAGCGCCCATCGGCGGGGCTCTCGTCAGCGGATGGGGCCCCGCCGTCACGTTAGGCGTGCTCGCCATCACCGCCATGGGTACCAGTCTGGTGGGGCCGTGGTGGCTGCGCGACCACCGGGAGGGGCCAATGGGGCCCACACCGCGTGGTCGGTGGAGCGATGGTGTCCGTCGCCTCTGGGGGATGCCGACGGTGCGGTCGCTGGCCCTGCAGGCGATGGCCGGGAATTTTGGCTGGGCCTTGGTGATGAGCGGGTTTCTGTTTTACCTGTTACAGA
>JAKADO010000070.1 GCA_021820485.1 Bacillota bacterium | reverse complement strand
ACGACATGGTGTCGGATGCTGCCGCAGTCAGTTTCCCGATCGCCATTTTGTGCAAGCCAGACTGTCGGGGACTGTGCCCCCAATGCGGCACCAATTTAAACGTTTCCGAATGCGATTGCGTCCCTGTCGTTGACAATCGATGGGCTCAATTGGCCCAATGGATTGATCCGAGCAAAGAAGCGCAGAATCACCACGAAGGATTGGGGAGAGAGAAGCATGGCCGTACCAAAGCGTAAGTTATCCCGTTCGCGGACGCGTCGCCGCCGCTCGCAGTGGAAGCTTAAGGCGCCCAATTGGATTGAGTGCCAGCGGTGCCACGGTGATCGGTTGCCGCATCACGTCTGCCCGCATTGCGGATTTTATGACGGACGGATTGTCGTAAACCACGAACAATAGTCGATGAAATTCCATGGCATGCCATGGAATTTTTTTGTCATTTGTTATGACTTAGTGATATTATCTCCTCATATTGCTATTTATGATGGATGTTGTAGCTGGAGGATTGCATGGCCAAGTTGGGTCGAGCGGAGCGGCAGCGCCTGCTCCAGCAGCGTATCCGTGAAAACCCGCTGCAGACAGATGAGGAGTTGGCACACCACTTTGGCGTGAGTGTGCCAACGATTCGTTTGGATCGCTTTCACTTGGGGATTCCGGAATTGCGCCTGCGTTCGGAGGGTTTGGCCCGCCAAGCCGTGCGCGGCCTGCGGGCCATGGGCCGGCAGGAGATGGTGGGCGATCTCGTGGACTTGGAGTTGGGGCGCTCCGGCCGTTCGGTGATGGACACGACGCCAGACATGGGATTCCAACGCACCGGGGTGCTGCGGGGCCACTACATTTTCGCCCAAGCTGATTCGCTGGCCTTGGCGGTGGTTGACGGCGACGTGGTGTTGACCGGACTGGTGAATGCCAAGTACAAGCAGCCGGTGGTGGCGGGCGAACAGATTTGGGCGACTGCCGAAGTGCTGCGGCATGTCGGATCGCGGTGGGTGGTGCTGGTGGTCAGCACCGTGCGGGACATCCCGGTGTTTCGTGCCAAGTTTGTCGTGGTGGCGTTGGATCGGGATAAAGGGGGTCCGGGTCAGTGAACATTTCAGTCGATGCCATGGGTGGCGACCTGGCTCCTGAGGCGGCCGTCCAGGGAGCCCGTCAGGCTGTGGAAGCCCAGCCTGACCTGCATGTGTACCTGGTGGGCGACCAGGCGCTCCTTGATGCGTCGCTGCGGGAGAGAGCCCGCCATCCGCAAATTGAATGGGTGCAGGCTGAGGAAGTGATTGACACGGCCGAAGCGCCGGTGCAAGCCGTGCGTCAAAAGACCGACTCCTCCTTGGTCAAGGCCATCCAGCTGGTGCGCAGCCGCGATGCGGATGCGGCCATTTCGGCAGGCAACACCGGTGCCTTGATGGCGGCGGGACTTTTTGTGCTGGGCCGCATGCGCGGCATCGAGCGCCCCGCTCTGACGGCCATCCTGCCAAGTTTTCATGGTTGGGGTGTCTTGATGCTGGATGTCGGCGCCAATCTCGAGCCCCGTCCCCACCAGCTGTACCAGTATGGCGTCATGGGGTCCATCTACTGCCGGGAAGTCTATGGCATAGAGAATCCTCGGGTGGCGCTCCTGAATGTGGGAGTCGAGGAGGAGAAGGGTCCGCCGGTGGTGCGCGAGGCGCACCAGCTGCTGCAGGCCGATCCCAATCTGCACTTTGTCGGCAATCTCGAAGCCCGAGAAATCCTGCAAGGTCATGCGGATGTGGTGGTGAGCGATGGCTTTGCCGGCAATGTGGCGCTGAAATCCATTGAAGGGGCGGCGCGCGACATCTTTCGCGAGGTGCGCGGGGCGCTTTTGGGCAGTTGGCAACGCAAGTTGGGGGCGCTTTTGGTGAGGGAAGGATTCCAAGCCCTGCGCCGGCGATGGGACTATCAGGAGCAGGGCGGAGCCCCGCTCTTGGGGCTGAATCAAATCGTTTACAAGTGCCACGGTTCGAGCGACCAGCGGGCGTTTGAACGGACGATTCTCACAGCTGATGCCTATTGCCGCCGAGATTCGCAGGACCGGATTCGCGAACGTATTCGGGAAGGAGCGGAAGGGTAATGATTCGTGCCGTCGTGACAGGGCTCGGCATCTATGTGCCGGAGCGGATATTGTCGAATCAGGATTTGGAACGCATGATGGACACCAACGACGAGTGGATTGTGTCGAGAACAGGGATTCGCGAACGCCGGTTGGCTCATGAGAATGAGGCCACTTCCGACATGGCGGTAGAAGCTTCGCAGGCGGCGTTGAAGGATGCGGGCGTCAAGGCCGAAGAGATTGACTTCATTGTCGTGGCCACCAACACCCCGGACACGGTCTTTCCGTCCACCGCAGCGCGCTTGCAGGCCCGCATCAGCGACACCCCCATTCCGGGCGTGGATGTGCAGGCTGGCTGCACCGGGTGGATTTATGGCATCAGCATGGCGTCGGCCATGATCCAAGCCGGTCAATATCGCCGCGTTCTGGTGGTGGCGTCTGACAAGCTCTCCAGCATCACCGACTATGAGGACCGCTCCACGGCGGTGCTGTTTGGCGACGGGGCCGGGGCCATCGTGTTGGAGGCGTCGGCAACCTCGCCGTATGGGATTCTTTCGACCTATCTGAACGCGGACGGCCGCGGCGCCGACTTGCTGGCGCTGCCCGCTGGAGGCTCGCGTTGGCCAGCTTCCAAGGATACGGTGGAAAGCCGCCTGCACTTCTTGAAAATGAGCGGCAACGACGTCTTCCGCTTTGCCGTGAAAGCTATGCCGGACGCGGTGGAAGAAGGCCTGAAGCGGGCGGGGTTGACGGTTCAGGACATGGATATGCTGGTTCCTCACCAAGCCAACCAGCGCATCATTGATGCCGCCATGCGGCAGTTTGGCCTCTCGGAAGACAAAGTGGTCAAGAACATTGAGCGGTATGGCAACACCTCAGTGGCCTCCATCCCGCTGGCACTGGATGAGGTGCGGCAGGATGGCCGCCTCAAGGCGGGCTCCGTGTTGGTGCTGGCGGCCTTTGGCGCCGGACTGACCTGGGGTTCGACCGTGATTCGGTGGGGCGACGAGGTATGACGGTCGCAATTGTGACCGATTCAACCGCCGATTTGACGCGCGCGTGGCTTGAAGCGGCTCATGTCTCCATGGTGCCGCTCCTGGTTGAGTACGCCGATGAGAGCTATCGGGATCGGATTGACCTCGACCCGGAAGAGTTCCTCAAGCAGCTGCCGGACATGAAGGTGACGCCCCACACGGCCGCCCCTTCGCCGGGAGCCTTTCGCGAGGTCTATGAGGCATGCTTCAAGAACGGAGCAGACGGGGTGCTGTCCATTCACTTGGGTGGCGGGCTCAGCAGTACGGTGCGGTCAGCGGAAGTGGCGGCCCGCATGGTCAATGGACCAGTCCACGTCGTGGATGGGGAGTCTGCCAGCCTCGGCACCGGCCTCTTGGTGTGGTGGGCACAACGGCGGGCGGAGCGCGGGGCTTCTCTGGAGGAACTGGCTCAGGAAGTGGAGGCGCTGAAGCAGCGGTTGTGTGTCTTGGCGGCACCGGTGACGCTGGAGTACTTGGCCCGCGGGGGTCGCATCGGGCAAGCCGCCCGACTGGTAGGGACGCTTCTCGACATGAAGCCTATTCTATTATTAGAAAAAGGAAGCTTTCGGCCCGCCCGCAAGGTGCGGGGCGAGCGGCAAATCGCTCCCGCCATGCTATCCTTCGCCGCGGACAGGATCCCGGAGGGCACACCCATGCTGGCGGCCTTGGGGCATTCCGGCAACCGGGCAGCGCATCAAGCGCTCATCGATGCCGTGAACGCCCGTTTCGAGGTGCTGGGATGGCTGGATGGGGTCATCGGTCCGGTGATTTCCTCGCATGTCGGTCCGGGGGCCTATGGCATCATCCTGTTGCCCTTGAACGAGGCGGAGAAGGCCTTGTGGGATTAGAACAATGCGGGCATCTTGCTTAAAGGAGGCAATATCATGAGCCAATGGGCGCTGCTTTTCCCCGGCCAAGGATCCCAATATGTCGGCATGGGCAAGGCGTTCTGGGACCGTTATGCGGTCGCCCGGCAGGCCTTTGAGGAGGCCAACGACGCGCTGGGGTACGATTTGGCGAAGCTGGTGTTTGAGGGGCCGGCCGAAGAGTTGGAAAATACGGAAGTCCAGCAGCCGGCCATTCTGGTGGTGAGTGTCGCGGCCTGGCGGGTCCTTCGGGAGGAGCGTCCGGACTTTAGGCCAGTGGCGGCGCTGGGGCTCTCCTTGGGCGAGTATTCCGCGTACGTGGCGGCGGGGGCTATGGCGTTTCCGGATGCGGTGCGCCTCACACGCATTCGCGGCCGTGCCATGCAAACGGCTGTGCCCAAAGGCGAGGGCGGGATGGTGGCGGTGTTGGGCCTCGCGCCGGAACAGGTGGAAGCCATCTGCCGTGAGGCCAGCCATCGCGGCGACGTCGACCCGGCCAACTTCAACGCCCCGGGACAGATTGTCATCTCCGGCCGGGTGGCGGGCCTGGAGTTGGCGGAGGAGTTGATTCGCGAGGCGGGCGGACGCGCGGTGCGCTTGCCGGTCAGCGCGCCGTTTCATTCACGCCTGCTGGAGCCGGCTGGCGCGGCCGTGGGCGAGGCGCTGGGCGCCATTGAGCTCCAGCACGCCTCCTTCCCCGTCATCGCCAATGTGGATGCAGAGCCCTGCCTCGACCCGGAGGAAGTGGTGCCGCGGCTCATTGCCCAGGTGTCCCGGCCGGTGCGGTTTGAAGCCGGGGTGCGTCGGGCCATGGCGGACGGGGTGGACCACTTCCTGGAACTGGGCCCAGGACGAAGTCTCTCCAGCTTGGTCAAAAAGATTGATCGCAAGACGCCGGCGGTGCCGGTGGAAGACCCGGAGGGTCTTGGAAAAGCACTTGAACTGGTCTAGGTCGGAGGCTATAATAGCAACGAATTGCGGTTGGAGAGCCTCAGCCAAACCTGTCAATCCAAGGAAAGTAGGATGATGATGACGATATCGTGGCGTGACAAGGTGGCTTTGGTCACCGGGGGCTCCCGTGGTATTGGACGCCATATTGCACTGAAACTGGCCGAGTCCGGCATGAAGGTCGCGGTAAACTATCGCGGCAACCTGGAGGCGGCCCAGGAGACAGAGCAGCTTATCCGTCAGCAGGGTGCGGAGTGTCTCTTAATTCCCTCGGATGTCTCGGACATCCACAAAGCCCAGTCCCTCATCGATACGGTGCTAGAGCATTGGGGCCGCATTGACGTGCTGGTCAACAATGCCGGCATTGCGCGGGATACGTTGCTCTTGCGCATGAAGGACGAGGATTGGAGCGACGTCATTCAAACCGACTTAACCAGCGTATTCGCCTGTACGCGTGCGGCTGTCAAGCCCATGATGAAGCAGCGGTTCGGGCGGATTGTCAACATTTCTTCGATTGCTGGGATCCTTGGGAATGCGGGACAAGCCAACTATGCGGCAGCGAAGGCGGGAGTGATTGGCTTCACCCGCTCGGTGGCGCGCGAGATGGCTACCCGCAACATCACCGCGAATGTGGTGGCACCGGGGTTGATTGAGACCGACTTGACTCAACACATGTCCCAAGAAACATTTCAGGCCCTGGTCAAACAGGTGCCGTTGGGACGGGCCGGCCGGCCTGAAGAAGTGGCCGAGGCGGTTTGGTATTTGGTTCAAGCCGATTACGTGACTGGACAAACGCTGGTCATTGACGGCGGATTGGTGATGGATTAGGAAGACCGAGACTCAACTAAATCAAGGGAGTGGACTGTCGTGGCAAGTAAAGAGCAGATTTTTGACAAGGTGAAGGAAATCATCGTGGATCAGTTGGGTGTGGAAGAGGACGAAGTGACTCTGGAATCCTCCTTCATTGAGGACTTGGGAGCAGACAGCTTGGACATTGTCGAACTCATCATGGCTCTCGAAGAGGAGTTTGGACTGGAGATTCCGGATGACGAGGCGGAGAAGATTTCCTCGGTGAATGACGCCGTCGAGTACATTCGCGAAAATTCGTAAGGGAAGGAGGTCCCGGTCCGGGACTTCTTCCCTATGGAGAGGAGAATCGACGGATTCCCATGGAACGCGTTGTTGTAACAGGGATGGGCGTGGTCAGCCCCGTGGGTTCCGGCTTGGAGTCATTCTGGCAGGGAATTACGCGGGGTGAAAGTGCGGTAGACCTGGTCACCGATTATGACTTGTCGGAATACCCGACGCGCATTGCCGCGCAGGTTAAGGATTTCGATCCGCAGGAGATCTTGGATCGCAAAGAGTCCCGCCACATGGATCGCTTTGTGCAGTTGGCCATAGGGGCCGCTGAAGGGGCTTGGAAGGATGCCGGCATCGAGGGAAAAGTGGATCCGGATCGTGTGGGCGTTGTGGTCGGCAATGGCATTGGCGGCATGCAGACCCTCACGGAACAGCACCAAATCCTGCTGGAACGCGGTCCTTCCCGAGTGAATCCGTTTTTCATTCCCAAGATGATTGGCAACATCGCCAGCGGCCAGCTGGCCATTCGCCTGAATCTTCGGGGCCCCAACGAGACGGTGGTGACGGCTTGCGCCTCTTCGGGCAACGCCATTGGATCCGGCATGCGGGCCATTCAGCATGGCGAAGCCGATGTGATGCTGGTCGGCGGCACTGAAGCGGCCTTGATTCCTTTGGCTTTTGCGGGATTTTGCTCCATGAAGGCGATGTCGACCCGCAATGACGATCCCAAGCATGCCAGTCGGCCCTTTGATCGCGACCGTGATGGGTTCGTGATGGGGGAAGGCGCTGGATTCTTGGTGCTGGAAAGCCTGTCGCACGCCGAAAAGCGCGGGGCCCGGATTTACGCGGAAATGGCCGGTTACGGCCGCTCTTCGGACGCCTATCACGTCGTCGAGCCTCATCCCGAGGGGGAAGGCGCATCACACGCTATGGAGCGGGCTCTTCACGATGCCGGCATGGCTCCGACGGACATTGGCTATATCAATGCCCACGGCACATCCACTCCCAAGGGGGACATCGCCGAGACGCTGGCCATTAAGCGCGTGTTCGGCGACCATGCCTATCGGTTGGCCGTATCATCCACCAAGTCGTCGACCGGGCATTTGCTGGGCGCGGCGGGAGCGGTGGAGATGATTGCGTCCATTCTGGCTCTTAAGCACCAAATGTTGCCGCCCACCATCAATTTGGAAAATGCCGATCCGGACTGTGACTTGTACTATGTGCCCAACCAACCGGAAGCTCGCCGCATCAAGGCGGTCATGTCCAATGCATTTGGGTTTGGGGGACAAAATGCCAGCCTCATTGCCCGGGAGATTTAACGATGGCCAATCATAGTCTTTCCGAACGCATTCATGATGGCGAGCTGTTGCGCCAGGCGCTGACGCATTCATCCTATGCCAATGAGGGATACCGCAAGGAAGTGCACAACGAGCGGCTCGAGTTCTTGGGCGATGCGGTGTTGCAACTTGTGGTGACGGAGTGGCTCTTTGCCAAGAATCCGCAGTGGACTGAAGGGCAGTTGAGTCAAGCGCGGGCCGCAATTGTCTGCGAGGCGACGCTGGCTGAAGCCGCGGAGAGCTTGAATGTCGGGCCCTTATTGCGGTTGGGGCGCGGCGAGGAGCGCAGTGGAGGTCGCAAGAAGCCTTCGCTCCTGGCGGACGCCATGGAAGCCATCATCGGCGCCAGCTATCTCAGCGAGGGGTTCGACCGCGCCCGTGAGTTTGTGTTGGAGACCATGGGCTTTGCGTTGAACTCCGTGGAAGGACGGGAGGCAGGGCGCGATCACAAGACCGCCCTCAATGATTGGCTTCGGCGCCACGGCAAGGAAGCCAGCTATCAAGTGGTGGCCTCCTACGGCCCCGACCATGCCAAGACCTTCGAAGTGGAGGTGCTGGTGAACGGCGAGCCCCAGGGCCGCGCCATTGGCCGCAGCAAGAAGGAAGCCGAACAGCAGGCGGCACGTCAATTGCTGAAGGAACTGACCGTGGTATCAACAGCAGATGGCCCCTCGCCAGGTGCGGATCAACCGCGCCTTTAAGAGGGATTTTCGCACGCTCTTATCCATTTCATCGTGAAACTGCTGCACCCCCTCGGGTTGAGGGGGTGCAGCCATATCCGGCCACGAATGCTCAATGGAGAAACCCGGTGACCAGCGCGACGGCAATCCCCATTCCCGCCGCACCGCTGAGGGCTTGAAAAAATCGCCGGAGCCCCTTCTGAGCGTTGGCCAGCCCCAGCCCCCCGCCGACCAGCGCCAGCCCGAGGAACATCGCGGCGAGAAACAGGGCGAGAAGGCCAAAGGAAGAGAGGGGGGCGGCGTGGGTGCGCAGCATCAATGTGAAGATGGCGAGATCTCCCGGTGACACGGCGAGTCCGAACAACAGGCCCACCAGCCAGGCAGTCGCGGGGTTTTTGAGCCAGGCATGGAGACGGGTCTCCTGAATGGGGTGCTCTGTGCTTGAAGCATGGCGTGAGCGGAGCAGATCTTGGCCCAAATCCCACAATATCCACACTGACATAATCATGAGCCAAATGCCCGAACCCCACGTGGTCCAGTGCACCCACTGGGCGGGCAGCGCCACCACCAGTCCTACGACTAGGGCGGCGATGGCCAGCATCCCGGCACTGTGCCCGCCAGCCATGCGCAGCGCATACCAAATGCCCTGTCGATGGGTGGCGCCGGTTTTTTCGGTATAGGTGCCCAGCGCTGCCAGATGGTCTGGGGCCACCGCGTGGCGGATGCCCAGCCCCGCAGCAATGATGAGGAGCCATGCGTTCATGCTCGCGCCTCCCTCCAGATGCTCTGGAAGGGATTCGGCACTTTTGAAGCGAGTTCCTAGATTGTCTGAAGCCATGGCATCCGACACTTCTTGGAGCCCTGGCCGGATATTTCCTATTCGGCCACGGCTTGACAGAGAAGTCGGCTAGCTGTACCAGGAGGACATGTCATAGCGGGTGAATGCGGTAAGCGCTGCGATGCCATTGCTGATGGCTCCGAAAAGAATCATGATGACGCTTCCCAGCCGCTGATCGCTGACCGGCGAGAGGCCAAACAGCCGAATGGGCTGGTCTGCATAGGGCGAGTACAGGGGATGGTTCCACATCAGAATAAGAATGGCGGGCGGCATCATCACGTCAAATCCGAAGAAGAGATAGAGAATGCGGAGCCCGTCCGCCTGAATGCGGGGAAAGTCTGGGTGGGTGCTCAAGACGGGCCACCAGAGAAAGGCTGCCGCGAAGAAAAAGAGCACGTGTTCGGTGACATGGAATGGGTCGCTGACCAGCGTTAAGTCGTACACGACGGGCCAGTGAAAGTTGTCAAAAATGAGCATGAAGGTAATTAGGGCGACAAACGGATTCACCATGGCGCCAAACGCCTTCTTAAAGGGAGCCCAGCTGAACGCCCAGGACCAGAGCCAATTGGGCAGCCCCTTCAACAGGAGCGGCACCATGACCGAGACTTCCACCATGTGCTGCACCATGTGCGCTGAGAAGAGAAAGTTGTCCGAAAGATAGTCGAGCGGCGTCGCGAATGCGAAGAAATAGGCGAGCATGCCAAGCGTCATGTAGACATGCTGCGCCGCAGTCGCCGGTTGGCTTTCGGCGAAGTGGCGACGGCCGGGACCCGTGACCCACAAGTACAAAAGCCAGATGAAGCCGCCAATCGCAAATGCCCAGTATACCCAATGAGGGGCGGCCCAGGTATGGACCTTAGCCAGTTGGTTCCACAACAGTGATCATTCCTTCCTACATGTCTATGATAGCAAGGGTCGTCGGACCTGTCATACGAATCTTCGACAAGTTTCGCAGGATTGGTTAGTTCGTATCACAAAGAAAGATACGGCCGCCCGAAAGGAGCGGCCGCATGCGTCGCCAGCGGTGCCTCGCCTTAGGGCGAGGCGGACGGCGGGCCCGGCGGGCTTGAGGTTTGGCTCGGCGGTGCGGAGCTTGAGGATGTGTTGCCGCTGGGACTGGTAGTCGCGCTCGTGGACGGCGACTGCGAGCTCGGACTTGGGCTTCCGCTCGGGCTGGAGCTCGAACCCGGCGTGCAGGTCGCGGTCGGCGGCCAATACAAGGAGTCGTACGGCTTGGGCTCGGGGGCCTTCCAGGCCGGCTCCGGTGTCAAGAACACCGAGGTGACGGCAGGGCCGCAACCGGGTTGCCAGAGCACCTTGGGGTTGGAGGCCAGCACCTTCAGCTTCACGTGCACGTGGCCGGTGGTGGTGGGCTGCGTGCCTTGGATGTACCATATGCCGTTCACAATGTCGGCCTTGGGCGTGATGGCGCTGGCCAGCTTGCCGGAGGTGATGGAGACATTGTTGACCTGAACCACGCCGCTGGGCGGGTTGAAGTTCGCGACCGGAATGTTTTCGGCTTGATTGACCTGCTCCATAATCTGCTGCCAAATCGGCCCCGCGGCGATGTCGCCATAGGCGGGCCCGTTGGGCGTGTTGGGCTGAGCATACTCGCCGTGTTGGTTTCCTTCCCATACGCCGACCACCATTTGCGGTTCATATCCCATGAACCAGGCGTCGGCCTGCCCATTGTTGGTGCCCGTCTTTCCGGCCGCCGGACGGCCGATGCTGAGGTTCGATCCGGTGGCAAAGGCGCCGGGCCCAATGCCGGGCAGTTCGGTCGGCGTCAGCACCGCGCTCATCATCTGATCCATGATGAAGGCCACCTGCGGGCTGAACAGAGTCGTGCCCTGCGGCTGCTGCTGATAGACGACGGAGCCGTTGTTGTCGATAACCTTGCTGACCCAGATGGGCTTCATCTTCACCCCGTTGTTGGGGAACGTGGCGTAGGCTTGGGTCATTTCATAGGCATTGACGCCGCCTTTGGCAAATCCGCCGATGGCAATCCCCAAGTTTTGCACGTCGGAGGCCGGAAGCGGCAAGCCAAACTTCTTGGTGGCAAAGTTGAACCCGGTCTGCGGGCCGATTTGCTCCAAGAGGTGCACGGCCGCATCGTTGTCCGAGATGGCCAAGGCATCGCGGAGATCAATATATCCGCGGTAGATGTGGTCGTCGTTGGAAGGCCACCAGACGCCGTTCAGCTTGATGGTGGGCACGTCCTGGAGAACCGAGGTCTGGGTGTAGCCTTGCATGATGGCCTCGGTGTATTCCATCAATGGCTTAATCGAGGATCCACTGGAGCGCTGCACCGTGGGGGAGGTGGCGAAGTCAGTCAAATACGCGCCTTGGTAGGTGCGCTGGCCGATGACCGCCCAAATCGCCCCGGTTTGCGGATCCTCCACCACTGCCGCGGCTTGGTACGCCGGGTTGGAGCCGAAGTTGTAGTTCATCCAATGGTCAATGGCGTTTTGTGCGATGTTGTACACCGTGGGATCCAGTTCGGTGTATATCTTGAGCCCGCCATTGTAGACCTCCTGCTGGGTGAAGCCCTTCGCCTCCAAGACGTGAATCACGTGCTGGATGTACCAGGGATAGGGGAACGGCGAAGAGACATTGGCGGTGGTAATCTTTTGCGGCGACAAATGGAGGGGCGCATTATAGTACGTCTGCACCTGCGACTGCTTGATGTAGCCGTATTTGGCCATCGCCTGCAGGACCTGCAACTGACGCTGCTTGGCGATCTTGTAATTGATCAGCGGGTCGTACAAAGTCGGGGCCTGCGGCAATCCCGCCAAGATGGCGCCTTGCGGAATGGTCAGCTGGCTGGGACTTTCATTGAAGTAGGCCTTGGCTGCCGTAGCAATGCCGTAGGCGCCGTCGCCGAGATAGACCTGGTTCAAGTACATATCCAGGATTTGCTGTTTCGAATAGGTCCGTGCCAGCTCCAGTCCCAAAATGATTTCCTGAATCTTGTAGGTCAAGGTGCGGTTGTCATGCAAGTACAGCATCTTGGCCAACTGCTCGGTAATGGTGGAGGCGCCTTGGAGAGCGCCGCGGTGCAGCACGTCAACATAGGCCGCCCGAAAGATCGACCGGAGGTCAAAGCCCTCATTGTTCCAGAAATTATGGTCCTCAATGGCCACCAACGCGTTGTACATGTTGGGGGACACTTGGCTGAGCGGCACATTGATGCGGTTGGTGGACAAGTGCAGCGTCGCAACCGGTTTGCCGAATCGATCATAAACGACCGAGTCCTGGCCGGCCGTACTCAGGCTGACAAGATTGCCGATGGCAGGCATGTGATGCAGCGCCTTCATGGTCTCATACCCGCCGCCTGCGATGCCGAGAACGGCGATGGCGGCAATGCCTAGGCCGACAATGCGTCCCCAGCGAATCCGCCTTCCGCCTTTAGCTGCCTTGGCCGCGCCGCCTTTTTTTGCGCCTTTCTTCGATTCCGCCGACGGTACGAGTGCCGTTTTGGGAAGCTTTCGACCGCAATGGCGGCAAAAGATCGAGCCTGCCGCATTTTCTTGACCGCAACGTGGGCAATGCAAGCTAATCCCTCATCTCCTGTTCCTGTTCGTCCTCTGGAGAAGTCTCTGCGCCCTCATCTGGCGCGGGAGGCTTCTGCGTCAACTGCGATGCATGCGGAGCCGCGACTACGAGCACTAAACCGAAGAGAATCCATGCGGTCGAGGCGTGCACATCACCAGCTATGCCGGCGATGAACCCAACGACGGCAAAAAGGAGTCCCATGCCCCAAAAAAGACGAGAAAGGCTCAGCCCTTGACTAGGAAAACGAATGGGCGATATTCGCAACGCGCGGCGGGGCGGCTCCTCAGGTTCCTCCGGTTCCTCCGGCACGTCTGGCGCCTCCGTCCGTTCCGCGCGGAAGCGAAACCGACGCGGTTCCGCGGCGGGCTCTTCGGCCGCCGGGGGTTCAGGCTCCGGTGGCCCGGAATGGGCGATTTCCAAAAGGTTCTTACCGCAGTTCGGACAAAAAACACTGTCAACCGGAATGTTCTCGCCACAGCTGCGACAAAACATGAACAACCTCTCCTCGAATGAAGGTACTGTCCCCCAGCATGCTGGGATTCAGATGTAACACCATTCGCGCAAATAGACATTAATTGCGGTTAATTGTAGCACAAACCATAGAATCACGGGTTTGGCGTTAATTGGCGCCAGTTTCAGCATCTGGATCGCCGTTCCGGTTTCTCAATAGTGACGGATTAATTGCAGTATTTGATACAAGGGAGCACACTGGGCGTCGCGCTCCAGTGTGACGGGATGGATGGCCGCCAGATGGGATCCTTGCAGGAGCGCCATGCGCAACTCCATGCCGTGCGGAGTTCGGACCACCATCCAGGGACTCTTCAAGGCGGGATCGAGGGCGGTTAAAACCAGGAGGTCATTGGGAAGAATGCTCATGACAGGAGGGCCGGGATAGCGCCAAATCAGTTCGGCGGGCGCGCCGCTGGGCACCGCCATGGTGTCGCCGTGAAACACCGGCTTTCCCTCTGGAGTCCATTCGTCGGTAATGGGCAAGCGCCCATACAATCCGCGCGTTTCCTCCACAGCTTCGCCGCGAGGCAGGAACTGGCCGTGCAGCACAGCCTTTTTAAAGGCGTTGAGTCCCGTAAAGTGGGATTTGTGCAACCAATAATAGACCGTCTTTTCCTCGGCGTACCCAAGCTTCCGGGCGATGCGGCTGGCAGTGATGAGAGGGTCTTCCAAAATAAGGTTGGCTATCTGATCAATGACCCGCATATCGTCCCCCTATGCCCAAGATTTCGCCCTAAGTAGGCCGGTCCCTTTACAGGAAGGCGGTATAAATGGGGGTAGTTGATACAGGGTTTCGGTAAAAGCCCGGAAAGAGCGTTGCCGAATGCGGCTCTCTGGTGTCGATGGGGCAGGGAAAAGTGGCTCGGGCCGCGAATACATGTCAATATGGGTGGGAGTGTGGATATGCAATCCTTGCGGGTTTCGGCGGCGTCTAGGCCAAAGGCTGTAGCAGGTGCTATCGCCGCCGTAATAAAAGAATCGGGACTGCTGGAAATTCAAGCGGTCGGCGCTGGTGCCGTCAATCAGGCCATCAAGGCCGTAGCCATCGCGCGCGGATACCTCAATCCGGATGGCCTCGACCTTGTTATGCGGCCGGAATTTATGGACATTGCCATCGACGGCGAGTCTCGGACCGGAATCCGACTGATTGTCGAACCGCGTTAAGCGTCTTTCAGCGCGAGAATCAGCCCAGGGCTCTGCCTGGGCTTGAAGGAGTTTTTCCATGTATTTGAAACGGATACGCATATATGGCTTTAAGTCCTTCGCCCAGGATGTCACGGTGGAGCTCCAGCCGGGAATCACCGCCTTGGTGGGACCCAATGGCGGCGGAAAGAGCAACGTGGTGGACGCCATTCGATGGGCCTTGGGGGAGCAGCGGCTGCGGGACTTGCGGGCCGAGCGCTGGGAGGATTTGCTGCATCAAGGCGGACCCGGACGGGCCGCGGCACGCCTGGCCGAAGTCACCTTGGAGTTCGACAACCAGGATGGAGAAATGCCGCAGTGGCCGGAGTCGCTGACCGTTGCCCGCCGCTACTATCGCAGCGGCGATTCCGAATATCTCATCAATGGACAAGCCGTTCGCCTGAAGGATGTTACAGACTTGTTCCTGGACAGCGGATTGGGGCGGTTCAGTTACGCCATCATCAGCCAAGGGCGAGTTGAAGGGGCACTGTTGCAAAAGCCCTTGGATCGACTCGAGCAGTTGCAAGAGGCGGCTGGCGTATCGCGCTACAAAGTGCGCAAAAAGGAGACGCTCTCGCATCTGGCGGAGACCGAGGCCAAGCTGACGCGGCTCACCGACTTGTTGGACGAGGTCTCGCGGCAGATTGAGGAAGTGCGGGAGCGGGCTGAGGTCGAGTCGCGCTATCGGACGTGGGAATCGCTGCGGCAGGATTGGCAGCGCCGGCTGGATTATACGGAATATCGGCGCGCCATGGAGAAGAAGGGGAGGCTCACCCAGCAACTGGCCCAGCTCGAGGAGGAGCGGCGCCAGCTGGCGGCAGAGTTGACGCGGGTTCTGGAAGAGCAAGCCCGGGTACGGGAGGTTGTGGCCGCGGGCGCGGGGGCGGCCGAGTCGGAGTTGACCGAGTTGGAGGCGCTGAATGCCCAGGACACTCAGCTTCGACTGAAGGACACGGAACTCGGGAGCCGCTTGATCCACATGCAGCGCGAAGAGGAGACGCTCCAGCAATCCATTGACATGCTGGAGGTTCAGCGCGCCGAGTTGACCCGGGAGCAGCCCCAGGCCGGCGGCGATGTGTTGGATTTGACCGCATTGAAGGAAGAAGAGCGAGAGCTCGCAGAAGCCTTGAATGCCGCGACGCGCGACCGCGAGCTGAAGGAGGCGTCCATTCAGGAACTGACGCTGCAGTTGAGCGCGTGGCGGAGCGAACGCCACCAACTGGAACAGCGGGTGGCGCGACTCAAAGGGGTTCTCAGGATTGGCGAAGGGCAGTCGGAAGTCATGGATGTCCTGGCCAATCGGCAGGCCGAAGCCAGGAAGCTTGAGCAGGAAGTGCGTCTCTTGACCGAAGAGGTGGTGCACCTGACCGAGGAACGGACGCGGCTCAAGGCCTTTACCGCCACGGTCGAGCAGGAAGCCTACAGCCTCAGGCACCAGTTGGCTGGGAGGCAGGCGCGGCTTCGGGCCCTGCATCAACTCGAGGCGGAGGGAGAAGGCCTGAACGCCGGAGTCCGAGCTGTATTGAAGGGGCAGCAGAACGGCCAAATTTCTGGGGTCATCGGCACGCTGGGAAGTCTTGTCGACAGCGAGGGAGACCTTATCCTGGCCATTCAAACCGCCATGGGCGGTTCGCATCAAGATGTGGTCATCGAAAATGAGGAACGAGCCCGCCATGCGGTGCGCTACCTCAAAACCGGGTCGCTGGGCCGCGCGACGTTCCTGCCGCTGGACACCGTTCGGGCGGCTCGCGTCAATCCCGAAGACTATCGCCGCCTGACGCGGGAGGCAGGGGTCGTGGGCTGGGCGGCAGACTTGGTCAAGAGCGACCCGGCCATTCGTCCCGCTGTGAATCATGTGTTGGGACGCGTCTTGATTGTGCAAAGTTTGGAGGACGCCACACGCCTGGGCGGAGTTCATAACTTTCGGTACAAGATGGTGACCTTGGATGGTCAGGTGGTGCATGCGGGTGGTGCCATCACCGGCGGGAGCCGGGTGGTTGAGCGCAATTCCCGAACGGCGCGCAAGGTGGAGCTGGAGGAACTGAACCGCCGCATTGAAGAGGACCGCAAGACGGTGGCGGGCAAGGAGGAGTTGCTTCTCTCCACGCGCCAGGAATTGGAGGACGTGGATCAGAAGCTGGATGCCGCGCGGGAAATTCTGTCCGATCGGCGCAACCGGTTTCTGCAGGTGCGGCGCGAATTGGCGTTGGATGACAACATTGGCGACCCAGCTGCGCTCATGGAATCCATGGAGCGCTTGGACCGTGAGGTGGCCCAAAAAGAGGCGCAGTTATCCGAGCGCCATGCAGACTTCGCGACACACGAATTGGAGTATCAGGACCGGCTTCGCAAGACTGAGGCTCTTAAGGCGCGCATTCGCGAGCGGGAGCAGGGACTGCGCGAGCAGCAGCTGATTTTCGAGCGGATTCAGCAGGAGCTGGCGCGCCTCACCCAACAGCAGGATGCGCACCGGCGCCGTCTCTCAGCCCTGGAGGCGGAAACAGCCGGGGTCACGGCGGAACGGGCGCAGCTCGCTCAAGAGATGGCAGCGGTGGCGAGTACCCTAAAGCAGCGCGAGGGGGAACGAGCCGAGCGCTTGAAAGCGCTGACCCGGGCACGCGAACAGCTGCTGCAACTGGAAAACCGCCAGCGGGTGCTGGAGCTGGATGATCGCAAGATGGAACAGAAGGGACATTCCTGGAATCAGGAGGTTCTTGAGATTACGGTGCGATTCGAGCAATATGCGATCCCAGACACTCTGGAGCCGCTTTCGCGCGCGGAGGAGGACAATGCGCGGCGCGAGATTCTGCGCATTACCCACAGCCTCTCTGAGTTGGGGGCTGTGGTGCCCGGCAGCTTGGCCCTCTATGAGCAGCTCCAGGAGCGCCAAAGTTTCTTGGAGCGGGAGAGTCAGGATGTTGAGGATGCGCGTCGCGAACTTATCGCCACATTGCGGGAAATTGACCAGGAAATGGAGCGGCGTGTGCAAGAGACCGCCAAGCGGGTCGAGCAGGCGTTTCAAGAGGCGTGCCGGCAGTTGTATGGGGGCGGAGACGGCGGTTTTACCTGGCTCGATGGAGAGGACTCCGGGGTGGAGCTTTGGGTGCGTCCGCCAGGCAAGCGCCCCAGTCATTTGGGTCTCTTGTCCGGCGGCGAAAAGGCGCTGGGAGGGATTGCCTGGCTCTTCAGCCTGCTAGAGGTACGGCCATCGCCTTTTGTGGTGTTGGACGAGGTTGAAGCCTCATTGGACGAGGCCAATGCGGCGCGCTTTGCCCGTTATGTACAAATGGCGCGAGGGAACACTCAATATGTTATTGTGACGCATCATCGCCAAACCATGGAAGTGGCGGATGCGCTGTGGGGCGTGGCGGGCGACGGTCAGGGGCAGAGTCGTTTGATTTCGGTGCTGCTGCAGGACGCTGAGGCGCTGACCTCATAGCCGCGGGTCGGGGAGGAGAGCAAGATGGCAGGATTTTTTGAACGCTTGAAGCAGGGGATGTCGAAGACGCGCACGGGGCTTGGTGACCGCATTCGCTCCCTGGTGGGAGGACGGCAGTGGTCGGACAGCCTCTATGATGAGCTGGAAGAAATTCTTTATGAGGCGGATCTCGGATCGCAAGCTATTGAGGTCATCTTGGCGCAATTGAAGGACAGCGTGCGTCAGCGGCATCCGGAGCGGGCCGAGGAGGTCGTGGCGCTCTTGCATGAAGTGATGGTGGCGATGCTGGAGTCCAACCCCAATCCCTACCAACTGCCCGACCAGCGGCCAGCCGTCTGGCTCATGGTGGGCGTGAACGGCACGGGAAAGACCACTACCGCTGGGAAACTGGCTCAACGCATGAAACACCAGGGGCACAGCGTCATCTTGGGGGCAGCGGACACGTTCCGGGCGGCCGCGCCGGAACAGTTGTTGGAATGGGGTCGCCGGGCGCAGGTCGACGTCGTGCATCAGGCTGAGGGCGCTGACCCGGCGGCCGTCGCCTTTGATACGGTTCGGGCGGCCATGGCGCGGCGCTTGGACCTTGCCATCATTGACACCGCGGGCCGCCTCCACAATAAGACGCACTTGATGCAGGAACTCAGCAAGATTGTTCGAGTCGTGGGCCGTGAATGCCTGGACGCTCCGCACCAAGTATGGTTGGTGATTGACGCCACCACGGGACAAAATGGCTTGGAGCAGGCCCGTGTCTTTCAAGAGGCGGTGCGCGTCACCGGCATCCTGCTCACCAAACTGGACGGAACCGCCAAGGGCGGCATCGCCTTTTCCATTCACCAGGCGCTGCATCTGCCGATAGCTTTTGTGGGCGTGGGCGAGAAGCTTGACGACCTGATGGTGTTTGACGCGGACCAGTATGTCCGCGCCATTTTAGGGATGGAGGATCGGGAGCTGGACTAGGGACACTGAAAGAGCCAGAATCGGGCG
>JAKADO010000069.1 GCA_021820485.1 Bacillota bacterium | reverse complement strand
ACATCGCATGACTAGGGGGAACGAGCGGCCGGTGACGGCAGAAAAAGTCACTGAGGCACAAGATTACAGATGGCGGGCTCCGGAGGGACTGCAATTGCTGGCACAGGAATGGCTCTCCCTCCTGGTGGGTTGTGACCCAAACAGCGGTAGGAACTGCCGCGACGGCGAAGTCGGCTGCAGCCGTTCCGTGGACCGCCAGCCCCAACTCCCGAGCGATGGCGATAATAATGATGGCCGCCGGATCGGTGACGAGATAATGCAAAGGCCGCCCGGCTTTTTGAGCCTCCCTCAAAAAGGCGGTCAGGGCCACCTGGCGATGAATCATTCCTGCGGCACAGTGCCACAAGAGGAGCGGTTCTTCAACCGTCATGGATGAATTCCTTTCGATCCCGCGACTCGTCGGCCCTCCTTCCCTTCGCCGACGAGACGGTACCATTTTAGAATAAGCTTATCGAGCCTCTGTGAGAGTTGAACCAGAGCCGGGTCGGTGAGAGGGGTCTCGTCATGACTCAGCTCGCTCAACTGTTCCGAAATTCCTTTGATGGCCTCCAACAAGCGCTGCTCACGCAGAGTCACGCGTGCCCGCCCCTTCCTCTGCGTCGTCTTTTCACCCTGTCCCGAGCCGAACTGCTAAAACATGCCGGGATGCGGCGGATTACCCGTCGGTGCGGAGCCATTCCCCCGCCCCGTGCGCATTGGCTGTCCACGCGACTTTTCGTAAGGAAAATTCTCGATTGCAAGAATTTTTCCTTCCAAACAATTTTCATTATTTGTCGACGGCGTTCGGCACCACACGACACGAACCGCTATGCGCATGTCTTCATTGTGGCGCCCCATCAACCCTTTGGCCGTTTTCGGGAGCTTCGCCGCGTTCATATTGAGTTCACCCACCTATCACTCATATCCGGGAACTGGCCGATGTCACCTTGCACCAAGCCGGCTTTGATACGGTTCATGCTCCTGCTGGCTTTGGACAAAATTGACCTCGTACTTGGTGACGGCAGTCCGCAATCTCGCCAACAACGGGGCAGTCAACAGCAACTTAGCCGTTTCCCTGCTCGGAGCGGCTCTAGTGGTCTTGATCTTTGCGCCTCTTACGGTGCGAGCCTACATGCGAAAAGCCTGACAAACGAAGAGGGCCTGCAATGGGGGGCGCAGGCCCTTTAAAGGTGTGGGAATCTCGTGGATCCAAGCCGCAATGCCGTCTCTTTAGCGGCGCGCCGTCAGCCATCGGCGCCATCCTAGCCGCTGCCGCGGCTCCAGCGCCACCGGACGCCCAGCGAGCACCAGCTGAGGCACTTCATCCATCATCCATTCCGTCTCGTCATCGCCATAACGACGGCAGAGAAGCTCTCGAATCGGGGACAGGCGCATTGGCCGCTTATCCACGGAATGCCCATCGCTGGCGACACTTTGAATCAGTCCCCGCTCCATCAAATCCATGCTGGCCGCTTCCACTTCCGGTCCGAACTGGCCCAACAAGGATCCCGCCGATGCCACTCCGAGGATTTCCATGCGCATCAGGCGCTCCGCCAGTTCCGGCCGACGCCGGATGCCGCGGTTGCGCTCGGGATGAATCAAGAGGATGCGGAGGCCTTCCAAAGTGAGTTGGTACAGCATATCGAGCGTGTAGGCCGGAAAATCGTTGGGGGGAAGTTCGACGCAGAGATACGGGGTGTCGCCAATGGGAAGATATCGCCCGCTCTGATAGCCTTCCAACAGATCGGAGCCGAGCCGCACCTCCATGGCCGGCACCAAACGCAACGGAATCTGTTCGGCAGCGAGGGTTTGGCGGGCTTTATCCAGCGCAGCCCGATAGGCGTCAGCCGGCACATCGAAGTGATGGTCATTGGCGTGCGCCACTGCCACAATGGTATGCGTCCCATCCTGAACGGCCTGGTGCCAAACAGCTTGGGCCGCCTCCCAGGTTTTGGGTCCGTCATCCAATCCGGCGAGCACATGCGCATGCAAATCAATCATGGTGTTGTCTCCCCATCTGCGTAGTCAGGCACTCCGAAGCCTTATCCGCGACGTCCTATTCTATTCCGCCGGCGCTAGGAAGGGTACCCATCTTTCCGCACTCCTCAATTACATTCCCTCATTCGACAAGCGGAGCGGGTTTCCCTGCTTTCACGAAGAAAAGAAGCGCGCCACGACGCAGGGTGCGTGTGGCGCGCAATGTAAGGAAGCGCTATGGCTGGCGGCCCACTTGGTGGAGCAGCAGCTGATAGACGGAATCATTGGCGTAGCCCAGGTGCCAGAGCGCGATGCCGCCCAAATGATCGCGCTTGGCCAACTGAATCTTCTGGTTCATGCCTTGGAGACTCTCCCACCAAGCCACCATCGGCCCGCTGCTGGTGGTGTATGTGGCATAGGTTTCCTGGTCTGCCACATCCCACTTAGCGTTCTTGTTCATGATGGGGGTCACGGCATTGTAGGGCACCGTCGTCGCCGACGTGCTTCCCTTTGGCCAAACATAGCCGTAGACGGCCACCCCCAAGTCAATCTTGTTGGCCGGCACCGATTGCTCCAGCCGTGTCAGGATGTTTTGCACCCACGGCGTGGCCGCCACCGGCCCAGCCGCTGAGCCATCGTCATGCTGATCGTAGCTCATCAAGACATATTGGTTGATTTCCGGGGTAATCTTGCTGTATTGGTACGCCCCGCCCGAACCCGGAACAATCGCCATGGTAATGACCGACCCACGCGGCAAAAAGTCATGCAGGTCAATCATGAAGCCCGTGAGTTCGGGCGCCAGGCGTGTATGCGACGGCTCGAAGTCGATGTCGACGCCTTGAAAGTGCTGCGACTTCACCATGTCGGCAATATTGCGCGCAGCATTTATCCGCGTGACCGGATTGGAAAGAAAGGCCTGTACGCCGGTGGCATCGTTGACCAGAGGCGTAATCCCCACGTGCGCGGCCCTCACCTTGGCCAGAATGCTGGCATCCACGTGGCTGACCAGGCCGCCGCTGGCATTGACGGAATACCAAAACGGCGAAAAGTCAGTAATGGCGTGCGGATATTTATAAAGCCCCGCCAATCCGGAAGTTGCGTCATTAGCCCAATACCCTACCACCTGCATCGGCGCCCCGGCCGCGTCGACTGCCGGGCTCGGGCTTCCGGCCAGCCCCAAGCCGGGAATCACGGCAAGCGCGGCTGCCGCAGCCGGCACGAGGAGCGCCTCCATCCACCGCTTCATGGGAAATCACCTCGGGGTCAGTGTGTCCGGGGCGCCACACTGCACACCTGGAAGTTTTTTCTTAGGGACGGGCAGCCGTGTTCAGGTGAAAGTCCGATCCCACCGTAATGACCATGTCCAATCCCGGGTAGTCGTGATACGGACTTTCCACCACCTGGGTGCTTCCCGCGGGTCCGAGCGCCTGTTGGAGCCGAGCCACCAAGTACTTGTCCCCGGTGAAGTCCAAAATTTGGTTTTGGACATGGTTGTGATTGTTGGCCCAAATGACGCCGTTGACTGTGAATCCGCGCGCCTTCAGCCAAGCAGCCAACTGGTCCGCTGCGGCGAGACTTCCCGTGCCCGATCGCACGGTGATGTGCACATTCTGACGGTCGGCCGCCGTCAACGGCTTCTCCAGCACAATTTCATCCACCATGAGGTGCATGAGCCGCTTGTTCAGGATCCAATAATCCAGCGTCTGATGCATGTAGGGATCAACCCGCTGCTGCGGCTGCCCTGGCAAAGTCGCGAAGCGGATGGCGCTCTGGTTCACCTTGGCGGCCATGAGTCCCAGCGCAATCTCCTGCTTCAGGCTGAGGTTGGTGTAGACAATGTCGTGGCTGAGCTGGGTGATGACCGCCGGCAGCTTGAAGATTTGGCCCGGGGTGAGCACCTTTTTCAGAATCAGCTTGATAATGTATTGCTGCTGCTGAATGCGGCTGATGTCGCCCAGCTGTTCCTGCCGAAACCGCACGTACATCAGCACCTGATATCCGTTCAGGTGCTGCACGCCCGGCTTCAAATGAATGTCGAGGGGGTTCCCGTACCCACCGTAATTCATCGGCTTGGTGACATCCACGGTGAGACCGCCGATGGAATTGATGATTTTGGCAAAGTTGTACATCGTGGTCTCCATATAATAGTCGACCGGCACGTGCAGTGTCTTCTCGACCAGCTTCACCGCCAGCTTCGGGCCGCCAAAGTAATTGGCCTCATTGATTTTGGTGTAGCCGACATGCGGGATGTAGACCAAACTGTCGCGTGGAATCGACAGTACGCTGGCTTGATATGTGGTAGGGTTGACCGAAATCAGCATCATGGTGTCGGTGCGATCTCGCACATAAGGATTGGTTTGATCCTTGTTGTTGATGATGGACAGCGCATTGCCCAACAACAAAATGGTAATCCGATTGTGAAATGCGGGAGGATTTTTCTTCAGCACGTTCACCGTCACGGCGTGCGGTGAAACCGAGCGATAGAGATAAAAACCAACACCGGCGCCGATGACCACCAGCGCCGCCAAAATTGTCATGATTAAACGTCCCCAGCGAATCTTGCGCAAACCGCTTGTCCCCCTCCAGAATCACCCTGCATTATACTAGAAAACCCTTCGTTCGACGATGAACAACTTTTCTCGACAATGGAGAGGTTATCCAATTGGAACGGAGTGGCTAGTCGGCCAAGGTGCGGGGGTCGGGAAGGGCCACCCGGCGGAAGGGATAGCGTCCCGCGCGATAGGCATCAATGAGCGGCGGGATGAGAAACCACGCGGCGATGCCAGCCAATGGCGCGAGCTCATTCACACTCGCCGCCCAGATAAGAAGTCCTCCTGCGGCCAGCAGTCCGGCATGCGACACCACGTACATCCAGCGGCCCCAAGGCCGGTACATGTAAGGGCGAGCTCGGCGAAGCCACGCCCATAGGAGATAAGCGGCGGCGCCCTGACCAAGGAGCCAGGCCACGGCCTCGCAGCCTAAAATGAGCATCGGCGCCAATGTTTGCGCCAGACCTACCAAAGCCAGAATGGCCTGGCGCCGGTTGGAACGGCGCGTGGTCTGGTAAAACCAGACCCATCCGAGAAGACAGAGCCAAAGACCCTCCACGGGTGTGAAGCCGGCCGCCAGACGGACCACGAGCGCCACCACGACGCCCCCTATCAATCCCAGCGATGACCCCAGAAAGGGCTTCCATCCTGTGCGCTGCACCACGTCGGGGTCGGCGTCTGGATGCGTCAGGACCCAAAGAATCCCTCCCAAGAGCGCAAGCGGTACGGTGAGGTGCGCGGGGGTCCGCCATCCCAGCATGAGCGCAAGCCCAGCCACCGCCGCCAAGGCAACCAGCCGCTCCAGGCGGTGACAGTGCCACACCAGTGTCGAGGAAAGCACCGCCAACGCGAGGAATCCCAGAGCCCTTACGGGGGTGGGCGGCATCGACATCAGGATCCGATGACTCAGTATCGAAAAAAAAATGGCCGGGGCCACAATCCGTCCCAACGGCAGCCATATCCTCACCCATTGGAAGAGCGGGCCGCCTGACCCCAGCCATCCATGCGACGCCTCGTCGGCATAGCGCAGTTCCCTCGCGTAAAGAAGAAAGGTGCTCAGCGCCAGCGCGCCCATCAACGCCACCGGCCAGATCTGTGCCGTGTGGCGGAGCGCGAGGCCGGCCCCAATGCCGATCAATCCCCCCATGAGAGTTCGTCCCCACATCGACTATCCCCCTCGATATTCATATCGTGGGAGCGGGGCTCACTTGCCTGTCTTAGTGGTGGGAAATTCTCTCCAATTTCAGGAGTTGCGACACGGTATCAAACTTCCAGCCTTGCTTCTTCAAAGCGGGGATAATCTCTTGGACCGCATTGACGGTCGCCTGCGAGGAATTTGGACCATCGTGAAAAATGATGATCGCTCCGGGCTCAACCTGCTTCATCACCCGTTCCGCCATCTGCGGTCCCGTGTAGCGCCGGCGCCAGTCACGCGTGTCCACCGACCAGCCAATCACCTTGTAGCCCATCTGCCCCAGAACCTTAAGCGCTGTGCTGTCGGACGCGCCTCCCGGCATCCGATACAAAGTGGGCTTGGGAACCCCCAACGAGGTGAGCAGCGCTTCATTTTGCTGGATTTCCTGCTTGACCACCTCGGCGCTCTTGTTGCGCAGCGTGATATGTTCGTAACCGTGGCTGCCAATCTCCATCTTGGCGTCGATCTCTTGCTTGAGAAACTCCGGCCTCTGCATGGCGTGGCTGCCAATCACAAAAAAGGTGGCCCTCACGCGATTTTCTTTCAGCACTTGGAGGATTTTTGGGGTCCAGGTCTTGGTGGGACCATCGTCAAAGGTCAGCGCCACCACCTTCTGGGTTGTCAGCACCTGCTTGATGATGGGGGCCGGTCGCGTCACCGCGGCGTGGTGGCCCGGAAACCATGAAAAAATTGAAGCCAAGATCAAGCTTGCCCAGCGCATGTCATCATCCTTTCTGTCATCAAGGGTCGCCGCTCTTAGATTGCCTTGATTCCCATCTCGGCATGCAGAAGGAATTTTCCGGCCAACGGCGAACACTCCAGGCGAAAGGCGGTGCCTGATGAAACTCGCGATTATTCCTGTCGGACATTTTGACTCTGATTACTCGGTGCTGTCCCCTGACGCTCCCGTGGGCCAGCGCGTGCATATCCCGGTCTATACCTATCTCTTGGACACCAATCAAGGACTCATCTTATTCGACACCGGCTGCTCCAATGAGTGCCGGATCGATCCAGCGGGCCTGCTTGGGGCCGAAATGGTCCCCCTTCTGACCCCCAAACTGGCGCCCGAGGATCACATCGAGGGCCAGTTGAAACGGTTGAACCTCACCCCCGCGGACATCGACTTGGTCGTGAACTCCCATTGCCACTTTGACCACGCAGGCGGCAATGAAGCCTTCCCCACCAATCACTTTGGCATCCAGAAGACCGAATACGAGGCGGCTCTCGAGGACCGCGAGGCCTATCCCGACCTCGCCTTCAAACCGGCCGACACGGCGCGGATTACCCTCTATGAGGGCGACACGGATCTTGCCCCCGGAGCCACCCTGGTCTATACGCCTGGCCACACGCTGGGACATCAGTCGCTGTTGGTGGAACTCAACGACGGTCCTGTGCTGATCACCTCGGATGCGGTCTACACCCGCGGCCACTTTTCCTTGGACCACATTGGCGCCTCGAAGAGTCTGGAGTTGGCGCGCGCCTCGATGACCCGCCTCTTGGATCTGGCCCGTGACGGCGCCCGGCCCTTCTTTAGCCACGATGCCGAACAAGTGGCCCAAGAGGGATGGAAACTAGCCCCGTATTGGTATGAATGAGGATTGAAAAAAGGCGGTTCAACCACAAGGGGTTGAACCGCCTTTTCCATGCAAACCGCGCTTAGCGCTGCAGCTTCTTCAGTTCGCCCAACAGCCGATCGTTCAAGACGCGGATATGCGTCCCCTTCATGCCCAACGAGCGCGATTCAATGACGCCGGCCGATTCAAACTTGCGGAGCGCGTTGACAATCACCGAGCGGGTGATGCCGACCCGGTCAGCAATCTTCGAAGCCACCAAGAGCCCCTCCGGACCTCCCAGCTCGTCAAAAATGTGCTGCACGGCCTCCAACTCCGAGTAGGAGAGCGTGTCAATGGCCACCTTCACGGCCGCCTTCTTGCGCGCTTCCATTTCCAGCTCGTCAGACTTGGAGCGGAGAATTTCCATGGCCACCACGGCGGCGCCGAATTCCGCCAAGATTAAGTCCTCGTCATCAAATTCGCGGCCAAACCGTGAAATCACCAAGGTGCCCAGACGGTCGCCACCGCCGTTGACGGGAACAATCGTGGTGATCTTGTTCTCATACATACAGGGCTTTTCGTGAAAGAACACGCATTGCCGCTGCTCCTGAGAGATATTGGGATGGGTTTCATCCACTTTCAAAAGTCCTTGATTATAGGCTTGCGGGAAGACCTCCGGTGTCAGCACCTCGCGCACCATGACATCGCATTCGAACGAGTCCAAAAGAGAATATCCCAAAATTTTCCCTCGGCGGCTGACCACATACACATTGGCCTGAATCAGCTCGCTCAGGATTTTGGCCATCTCTTCAAAGTTCACTGGATGGCCGGCAGATCGCTGCAAGAGTCGGTTGATGCGCCGAGTCTTGTCAAGAAGCTTTTCCACGACATCGTCTCCCTCAATTCGACATGACCTTACAATTCACGGGTTGATTATAGCATGAAAGTGGGTAAAGGTCATGACGAACACAAAAATTCAGAGTATATATCTATTGATGTCAATGTTGTCAGCGATCTTGCTCAGCCGTTCATCCACATAGTGATCCGTGATCGCAATGGTTTGCCCGCTCAGGTCCGAGGCACTGAAACTGAGCTCCTCCAGCACCTTTTCCAGAATGGTATGCAGCCGACGAGCGCCGATGTTCTCACTGTCGCGGTTGACTTGATACGCGTAATGCGCCATTTGTCGAAGCGCGCCTTCCTCGAAGGTGACCTGCACGCCTTCCGCCCCCAACAGCGCCTGGTATTGAAACACCAGCGAATGCTTGGGTTCGGTCAGAATGCGGTAGAAGTCATCCTCGCTCAGCGCGTCGAACTCCACCCGAATGGGAAACCGGCCCTGCAGCTCGGGTATGAGGTCGCTGGGCTTGGAAACGTGAAATGCGCCGGCGGCAATGAAGAGAATGTGGTCCGTCTTGACGGGACCGTACTTGGTTTGGATGGTCGACCCTTCCACAATCGGCAGGATGTCCCGCTGCACGCCCTCGCGGGAAACATCCGGGCCATGGCCTTCGTGCCCGCCCGCAATCTTGTCGAACTCGTCGATGAAGATGATGCCCTGCTGCTCGGCCCGCCACACCGCGTCCGCCGTGACGGCATCATTGTCAATCAGCTTATCCGCCTCTTCCTGGGTCAGCACCTTGCGGGCTTCCGCCACCGTCATCTTGCGGCGCTTGGTGCGCTTCGGCATAATGCCCTGAAACATCTCCCCCAGGTTCATCTGGTTTTCCATGCCGGGCACGTTGCCCATCATCGGGAAAGTAGGCGCCTGGTCCTCCACTTCCACCTCAATCACTTCGTGCTCCATCGCCTTCAAGCGGATCTTCTCCCGCAGCTTGCGGCGCTCTTCTTCCACCCGACGGCGCTCCTCCACATCGATGGGGCGCGAGGCGTTGGGATTGGACGAGCCGCCAAAGAACATTTCAAAGGGGTTCCGCATGTTATTCGAGGTGTCCTCAGGGAAGGGGGCCATCGCCTCCACAATCCGGTCTTCCGCCATGCGTTCGGCGCGCTCCTTGACCTGCTGGCTGCGTTCCTCCTTCACCATGCGGATGGCAGTCTCCACCAAGTCGCGCACCATGGCGTCCACATCGCGGCCCACATAGCCGACCTCGGTGAACTTGGTGGCCTCCACCTTGATGAAGGGCACATGCAACAGTCGGGCCAATCGGCGCGCCACCTCGGTCTTTCCCACTCCGGTCGGCCCAATCATGAGGATGTTCTTGGGCGTGATTTCTTCCTGCAGTTCCGGATCCAGCCGGCTCCGGCGCCAGCGATGGCGCAGCGCCACCGCCACTGCCCGCTTGGCTTCCTTCTGCCCGACAATGTACCGGTCCAGCTCTTCGACAATGCGGGCTGGGGTCAACAAGGACTCATCCATGACGGCGCCTCCTATTCCAATGTCTCAATGGTCAAATGGTGGTTGGTGTAAATGCAGATGTCGGCCGCAATCTCAAGCGATCGCCGCACCAGCTCGTCGGGCTTAAGGCCGCTGTCCACCGAGGCCAGCGCGCGCGCTGCGGCCAAGGCATAACTGCCGCCCGATCCCACGGCGGCAATCCCGTCGTCCGGCTCAATCACCTCGCCGGTACCGGACAAGAGAAAGAGATTCTCGCGGTCCGCCACCAAGAGCAGCGCTTCCAGCTTTCCCAGCATGCGGTCCGTGCGCCACTCCCGACTGAGGGCCACCGCCGCGCGGGGCAGATTGCCGTGGCTTTCCTCCAGTTTCCCCTCAAAGCGCTCAAAGAGGGTCAAGGCGTCCGCCACCGCTCCTGCAAATCCCGCCAAAATCTGCCCGTGGTACAGGCGGCGCACCTTCTTGGCCGTGTGTTTCATAATGGTGTTCTGGCCGAAGGTGACTTGGCCGTCGCCGCCGATGACGGCCCGCCCATCCTTCACCACCGCGAGAATGGTGGTTCCATGGAATTCACTCACGATTTCTCACTCCCCCGTCCACATTCTATGCTCTAGGGTGCGCACTCTGATAGATGCGGCCCAACTGCTCCTGAGAAACATAGGTATAAATCTGGGTGGTGCGCAGGCTTTCATGTCCCAACAGTTCCTGCACCACCCGCAAGTCGGCGCCCCCCATCAAGAGATGCGTCGCGTAGGAATGTCGAAGCCAATGCGGGCTGATGTTGCGGTGAAGAGCGCTCTTCAACAGCGTGGCCTTGATGATGCGGCGGACACTCCGCGTGGTGAGCCGTCCGCCCCGGGCGTTGACGAAGAACGCCGTATGGCTCTTGGGGCTCAAATGCGGGCGGCCCCGGTCGAGATATTGGGTCAGGGCCTCCACCGCATAGCGGCCGATGGGCACGATGCGCTCCTTGCGGCCCTTTCCCATGGCCCGCACCAGTCCCTGACGGAGATCCACGTCGCGGATGTTCAAGTCCACCGCTTCCTGGCTCCGCAAGCCACCGCCGTACATGATCTCAATCAAGGCCCAGTTGCGGAGCCCGAGCGGGCCGGTGTCGCGCATGGCCGCTTCAATGAACTGCCGCATTTCCTCCACGGTCAGAACGCGGGGCAGGCCGCGCCGAAAGCGCGGCGCCAGCACCCGTTTGGCCGGATTGCTGGCGATGCGGTTTTCCCGCTCCAGATAGCGAAAGAAGCTGCGAATCACGGCGAGCTTGCGCGCCACACTGCGCGGCGACACGCCGGACTCGCCCAGATGGGCGATATGGCGCCGAATGGCCTTCGCATCGACCTGGTCCAGCGAGCCCACCGACGCAAAAAATTGCGCAAGATCGGTGGCGTACGCCTTCAAGGTGTTCGGCGACACTTCCTCGACCGACTCCAAATGGCGCAAGTAGGCCGCTACGTCCGGATCGTCCAGTTCCTTAGGCATAACGCTCAACCGACGGATCGACAATCGCCCGCATGGCCTCCATGGCACGGTTGCGCAGCCATTCGCGGCGATCCCGCTTATCCTTCATCGCCCGCACCTGCTCCGGCACCTCAAACAGCCCAAAGGTGGCGTTCATCGGTTGAAAGCTCTCCGGATCGGCATGGCTCACGTAATAGAAGAGCGCGCCCATCATGGTCTCGCGAGGCAGCACCAAGGGCGTGTCGCCGGCCACATGCCGCGCGGCGTTGACCGCCGCGAGAATCCCCGAGGCCGCCGACTCCACATAGCCTTCGACCCCAATCATCTGGCCCGCGAGCCATAAATCCGGACGCAGCCGGGTGTTGAGGCTCGCCTCCAAGATTTTGGGGCTCTTGAGATACGTGTTGCGGTGCATCACCCCGTAACGGGCAAATTCCGCTCGGTGCAACGCCGGGATCAGTTGAAACACCCGCTTCTGCTCACCCCAGCGAAGATTGGTTTGAAATCCCACCAAGCTCCACAGCGAGCCTGCCGCGTTGTCCCGGCGCAGCTGCACCACGGCATACGGGCGTCGTCCATCCTCAAACGGGTTGGAAAGCCCGGTGGGCTTCATCGGCCCAAACAGCGGCGTGCGCTTGCCCCGGCGCGCCAATTCCTCAATCGGCAAGCATCCCTCAAAAAAGGACGCGTCTTCGAAGTCATGCCGCTCATGCTGTTCGGCTGCCATGAGGTTTTCATAAAAGACTTCGTACTCGGCTTTGGTCAGCGGGCAATTGATGTAGTCGTCACTGCCTTCCCGAGACCCATAAAAGGCATGATCCATGTCAATGCTGTCGCCAAACACAATCGGAGCGGCGGCATCAAAGAATGACAACGGGTTGTCCCCCAGCGTCGCTATCAGGTCCTGGCTTAAGGACTCGTGGGTCAACGGACCGGTGGCGATGATTGAAGGCCCTTCCGGCACCTGTTCCACCACCTCTCGGTGGATGGTGATGAGAGGATGCGCTTCAATGATCTCGGTCACCTTGGCGCTGAAGGCCTCGCGGTCCACGGCCAACGCCGATCCGGCATCCACACGGGCCTCGCCGCCCGCCTTTAAAATGAGGGAATCAAAGAGCCGCATCTCCGCCTTCAAGAGGGCGGCTGGAGAGAGACCCACATCTCCGCCAAACGAGTTTGAGCAGACCAATTCGGCAAAGCGCTCGGTGTGGTGAGCGGGTGTTTGCACCGTCGGGCGCATTTCATACAAGTCCACCGCGATGCCCCGCTGCGCCAACTGATAGGCTGCCTCCGAGCCAGCCAGTCCGCCGCCGACCACAGTCACCTGGTTATTGAGCTTCTTCTTCAAAGCCGCATCCCTCCTTCAAACAGACCAACGTATCCTGGCGCCCCTTGCGACGCATGGCCATCGACGCCCCACAGCGCGGACAGGTTTTCTCCGTAGGCCGCCACCAAGTCACAAAGTCGCACTCCGGATAAGCGCGACACCCATAGAAGGTACGTCCGCGCTTGCTGCGGCGCACCACCAGATCGGCGCCGCACTTGGGACAGACGCCACCGGTCTTTTCCACTATGGCCTGCGTGTTGGTGCATTCCGGATAGCCGGAGCAAGCCAAAAACTTGCCGAAGCGACCATATTTGACCACCATTGGCTTCCCGCAGACCGCACACACCTCATCGGTCGTTTCTGACGGCACGGCCACTTTCTCGATGTCCTCATCCGCACGCGCCAGCTCTTCGGCAAACGGCCGATAGAATTCGGACAGCACATCGCGCCAGTTCGCTTCGGCATCCTCCACCCGGTCCAATTGGTCCTCGATGCCTGCCGTAAAAGAGATATCCACAATTTCTGGAAAGTACTTCTGCAGCAAATCGACCACCACACTCCCCAAATCGGTGGGGGAAAGCCGCTTCTGATCGCGCCGCACGTAGTCCCGCTGCAGCAAGGTGTCAATGATCGGCGCGTAGGTCGAGGGCCGGCCGATGCCCAGTTCCTCCAGAGTCTTCACCAGACTGGCTTCCGTAAACCGCGGCGGCGGTTCGGTAAAGTGCTGGCTCGGCTCCACCGTGAGAATGGCAAGATTGTCGCCCTCGTTGACCAGCGGCAAGGGGCCCTCGCCCCCCTCGGCCTCGTCCCCCTCCTCGCGCGTCTCCTGATAGAGCGTGGTAAAGCCGGCAAACTTGACCACCGCGCCGTGAGCGCGGAACACATGCTCATCGGCCGTCAACTCAATGGTGGTGGCGTCATAGACCATCGGCGCCATCTGGCTCGCCACGTACCGCTCCCAAATCAGTCGGTATAAGCGCAACTGGTCGCGATTCAGCGACCCCTTGAGCGAATCGGGATGGCGCATCACCACCGTGGGGCGAATGGCTTCGTGCGCTCCCTGCACCCCGGGCTTCTCCTTCTCCGGTCGGCGCGGACCGGCCGAGCCTTTCCAAAAGTTCGACCCATAAGTGCTTTCCACATAGGCGCGCGCGTCAGTCACCGCCACGTCCGCGACGCGGGTGGAGTCGGTGCGAATGTACGTGACCAGCCCGACGGTCCCTTCCCCCTGCACCTCCAGCCCCTCATAAAGCTGCTGAGCCAAGCTCATAGTGCGCTTGACCGAGAATCCCAGCCGCCGGGATGCTTCCTGCTGCAGCGTCGAGGTCGTAAAGGGAAGCGCTGGGAAGCGCCGCCGCTCGCGTGTTTTGACGGAATTCACCCGCACGGTGCCGCCGGGTGCCACGTGGGCCAGCACCCGCTCCGAGTCGCTTTGGCTGATGCGTCCCTTTTCGCCCAGCGGTCCGGCGTAGTCTGCCGACAGCACCGGGGTGCTGCCGGCCGTCAGCTGGATGGTGTAGTATTCCTCCGGCGTGAAGGCCAGAATTTCCCGCTCGCGGTCCACAATCAGCTTCAATGCCGCCGACTGGACCCGGCCCGCGGAGAGACCAGGCCGCACTTTCCGCCACAACAGCGGCGACAACTGGTAGCCCACCACGCGGTCCAGCACACGCCGCGCCTGCTGCGCGTCCACCAGGTGCATGTTGACCGGACGCGCGTGACGAATCGCCTCCGTCACCGCGTCCTTGGTAATCTCGTGGAACTCAATGCGCCGAGCCTCCTGGGGCTTGATGCCCAGGGCCTCCCCCAAGTGCCAAGCGATAGCCTCTCCTTCACGGTCAGGGTCTGTCGCCAAATAGACCTTGTCGGTCTTCTTGGCGGCGTCCTTCAGTTCCTTCACCAACCCACCCTTACCGCGAATGGTAATGTAGCGAGGTTCAAAGCCCTTTTCCACATCCACCCCGAATTGGCTCTTGGGCAAGTCCCGCACGTGTCCCATCGAAGCCTTGACTTGATATCGGCTCCCCAAAAATCGGCTGATGGTCTTGGCCTTAGCCGGTGATTCCACAATAATCAAGGGCTTGGGCTTCGCCAATCTGCCACCTCCCGTCCATAAGCGTACCTATATTATCGCATTATGCCACTGATATCCAGAAATGTGCCAATCCCCTGTCCTCGCCTAGCGTAGCCATAACACTCCGGCCCGAAACAATCCTTCACCTTAATCGGAAAAGAGCTGTTGCAGGATGGGCAGGGTGACGCCGGCCAATGTCGGCACCCTCACCACCCCGGCCGGAAAGAGCAACCGCTCGGTCGACGGATTGGGGACCACCAGGCAGCGGAGCCCTGCCGCCAACGCCGCAGTCGCACCATGCGCCGAGTCCTCGATGGCGAGCGTCTCGCCAGGTTCTTTCCCAAGAATCCTAACCGCCAGTACATAGACGGCCGGATCTGGCTTGACCTCTCTCACATCATCAGCCGAGGCGATGCCCTGAAAGTGGCGCTCAATCGCATGGGCCTCCAGAAAGCGGCGTATCCACTGCCGATGCGAGGAGCTCGCGATAGCTGAGGGCACCTTGGCCTCCCGGAGCTCCTTTAGCAAATCCCCAACGCCGGGCCGCAGCGGCGCCGACGCCAAGTACTGCTCCTCAAGCGCCCGCACCCGCCGGGCCATTGCCTCCCGACGCACCGGGCCAACCTCCCGCTCCAAAACGTCCAAGAGATCCAGTTGACTGTGGGTCCCCACCATCTCGCCCCACACACGGGGATCCATGCGCGCCCCGTGTTCTTGAAACACCGTGTCCCAGGCCTCATATTGCGGCGTTTCCGTATCGACGATGGTTCCGTCGAAATCCCAGACGACTGCCTCGATCAACATTTCATCCCTCCGGTTCTTGTCGAAATCCATTATAATCGGAGCCACACCCACAGCCGAAAAGCCAGACAGCCGACAGCGGATTCGCGTTTAGGGCAATATTTCCAGACGTGCCAGACTTTCCGTTCCAGCGACATAACATGCCAAAAATCGGCTAACAAAGACCGAGGCTGACTTTCACCGATTCTGACCAGAAATGACAAAACTCGCCAATTGCTCGTACAATCCAGGCGACTCCTAACGCCGAATCATGGAATTCAACATGTACGGGGGATTAAAGGGCATCCACCCTTGGTGAATCGTGTGCATCACACGTAGGGCTCCTTCTGCCCGAACCGCCAACTAACCTCGGAGGCAAATCACGAAGGAAGGGGAGCCTTACTTTGCACATACGCTTAACAGGCGCCGCCGCAGGACTTGCCGTGGCCGCCGCACTAGGTTTTGCTCCGTTGGCGCAAGCCGCCTCGCTGACCGGGATTTATGGACCAGGTTCGACGGGCGCCGGCGTCAAGGAACTGCAAACCATTCTTGATCACGCGGGCTATCATGTTGGTGTCACAGGCTACTTTGGCCCCGTAACGGAATCTGCCGTCAAATCCTTTCAGGCTTCGCATCACCTGGAGACCGACGGCATCGTCGGCCCGCTCACCGAAGCGGCTTTCACTGCGGTCACTGGAAACTCGGCCTCGCCTACGTTCGAAGCCGCACCGCCAGCAACCTACCAGGTGCGCGCCGGCGACACGCTGAGCGGCATTGCCTTCCGTTTTCACACCTCATGGCAGACCCTGGCGGCCATCAATCACCTGGCCAATCCCAATGCTCTCTACGTGGGACAAGTTCTCAAGCTGTCCCCGACGAGCCAACCGGTAACGGCTGCAGCAAACCAGCCCGCTCCCGCCAGCACGACAGCTGCAGGGGGACACTACACCGTGCAAGCCGGGAACACGCTGGGCGGCATTGCGGCGCGCTTCCACACCACGTGGCAAACGCTCGCTGCATTGAACCACCTCGCAAATCCCAACATCATTGAGGTTGGCGAAGTTTTGACCCTGCCAGGCACCAGCTCTGCCAGTTCCACGACCGGCACCGGCTCCAACAGCGCCTCGCTGCCGGTGCAGAGCGCTCCGCAGTCGCTCGACCAAGCGATTGTATCCACCGCATTCAAATATCTGGGCGTGCCTTATGTGTGGGGCGGCGAGAACCCCGCAACCGGATTTGACTGCTCAGGCTTGGTGCAATATGTACTGGCTCAGAACGGCATCTCCATCGGACGCACCAGCTGGGCGCAGTACCAGGACGTCACCCCGGTCTCTCGGGCCAACTTGGTTCCGGGCGATCTGGTGTTCTTCTCCACCGATGGAGCCGGCGCATCGCATGTCGGCATCTACATCGGCGCCTATCCCAAGCTGGGTTACGCCCAAGCGTTCATCGACGCCCCCGCTCCGGGACAGTCGGTGATGGTGCAGAATCTCAACAACGTCTACTGGGCGAACCATTACTACGGCGCCGGGGCAGTCAGGCCCTAACGCCGGCTGGGGCCTCATGCCCCCGCGGGTTCAATCCGGATAAAGCACCGCCCTCCCTCGGGAAGGCGGTGCTTTATTTTGGGGAACTTCAGGGCTAGAGGGAGATGCCCAGCGTTTGCAGGATGAGGTACACGTTCAGCACCACGATGAGTGCTGCACAGAGGCTGGCCGCCACCGTAACATAGCGTCGATTGACCAACACCCCCATGATTTCGCGCTTGCTGGCGAAATAGACCAACGACAGCACCGGAATGGGCAGCACCATGCTCAGGAGCACTTGGCTCAACACCAAAGTCTCGGTCGGGTTGATGCCGAGTGCGACAATGACCACCGTGGGAGCCATCGTGACCACCCGTCGAATCCAGACCGGAATGGTAAATCCCACAAAGCCTTGCATGATGACCTGACCGGCCATGGTTCCCACAGCCGAACTGGAAATCCCGGACGCCATCAAGGATGTCAGGAACACCGCCGAAGCCGCCGATCCCAGAATGGGGGTGAGCGTCCGATATGCCACGGGGATGGTGGCCACCTGCAGGTGTCCAGTGCCATGAAACACCGACGCCGCCATGTACATCATGGAGAGGTTGATTAACCCGGCCAGAGCCATGGCAATCACCACCTCTTTCAAGCTGAACCGATAAATGGCGCGCCTCTCCTGATCGTTCTGGGGGACGATGCGGCGGTGGGTCAACCCGGAGTGCAGGTACACCACGTGGGGCATGACGGTCGCGCCAATGACTCCCACCACCAGCAGCATGGCGCTCGGCCCCTGCACCCAGGGCACCAGACTGTGATACACCACCTGCCCCACCTGCGGGTGGGAAAACCAAGTCTCGGCCGCGTAACAAGCCCCGATGAGGAGCACCAGCGCCCCGATGAAGATTTCCAACGGCCGAAATCCATAACGGTCCAGCATAAGAATGATATAGGTAACGACACCCGTGATGAGGGTGGCCAACAGCATGGGGATGCCCACCAAGAGATTCAATGCGAGCGTCGCACCGAGAAACTCCGCGATGTCGGTCGCCATGGCGGCGATTTCCGAGACAATCCAGAGCACCACCGACACCGATCGTGGAAACCGCTCCCGGCAGAGCTCAGGCAAGCTCTTGCCGGTGGCAATGCCAAGCTTTGCCGACATGTTTTGAATCAGCATCGCCATGAGATTGGCCAGCACCACCACCCAGAGCAATTTATAGCCAAATTCCGATCCGCTCTGAATGTTGGTGGCATAGTTCCCAGGGTCAATATAGGCGACAGCGGCAACAAATGCGGGGCCTAGAAAGGGAAGGAGCGCCCGAAACCCTTTCTGCTGCGACGCCAATACCGAGCGCGCCGCCGCGACAGCCCTTGATTCTTCCTCGCGTTGCAATGCACTCATGGGGACACCTCTTTCGTGCCTTGGGGCGAATTTGTTAATGCGATCATGAAGATTTACCTCAGGCTCACATTCCATCCGCATCGTATGGCCAAAGAGGCAAGTTGGTGAGTGGTCCACCTACCCTCCCAAAAGAAATGTTGGGAGCTCTTTTGCACTGACGGCGGGTCGCATTTTGCACGCGGATCACATATATAGGCTCATATCGACCACCCCCAAGGAGGTCCATCAAACCATGCAGGACATGAACACACGCGTTTTTGCCAGCCAAGGAATGGTGGTAGAGATAGCCAGCATCGTCTGGATGGCCATCGAGGCGGCCGTCGGCGTCGGCACTGG